>JAUYPV010000160.1 GCA_030697555.1 Hyphomonadaceae bacterium | reverse complement strand
GGAGGGATATCCAGGGACTGCAGGGCTGAACGCCTGCAGCCTGCACGCCGGCGGCGACACCCACGGCAGAGGCGTGAAACGACCGCCTTGTCCGAGGCCGCTGATCAGACGAACACGGGGGCGCGGGATTTCGCGTTTCTTTTTGTCTACCGGTAGAGCTGGGCAACCAGCAAAGCCAAATCACGCGGGCGATCCCGCGTCCCCGGCCCTCCATCAGGAGGCGCACACAGCATCCCGGACGGCGTAGGCCGGTCCGAATGGGAAGCTGCGATCACAGCTGCGTTTCTCCAGCAATATGCGAATGAGAATGGATTGCAAATAGGAGGATCGTGTCGTAACGCTGCTCGCCTCAATCGGGGTCGTAAGGGCGCCCGGAATGGCAATGCACGTCGGACCAGCGCCGCACGCCAACGTGTCAGTAATTTGGGATTTGAATGGCCGAGGGGTCGAACATCTCGCGCGACTCCGTCGACGCCGACAAAGCGCAGGCCGACAAGGCCGCTCGACAAGCCCATCGCGCCAAGGTCCGCCGCCTGTTCTGGATGACTCAGGCGCGCATCTGGCACTGGATCACCGGCGCCGCGACCCTGATCGGAATGCTGCTCTTCGCCTTCACCGGCATCACGCTGAACCACGCCGGCCAGATCGAAGGCAAACCCGTCGTCATCGAACGCCAGACCGTCATGCCGCCGGATCTTCTGTCGCAACTCGGCGAAGGCCCGGGCGAGGGCGAGACATCGACATTGCCCAAGTCGGTCGCCGACTGGCTCGCGAAGGAGGTCGGCGCGCCGATCTCGCGCCGCACCGGCGAGTGGTCGGAAACAGAAGTCTATGTCGGCATGCCGAAGCCCGGCGGCGACGCCTGGCTGTCGATCGACCGCGAGACAGGCGACATCGTCTACGAAGACACCAACCGCGGCGCGATCTCGTGGCTCAACGATCTGCACAAGGGCCGCAACACCGGCCCGGTCTGGTTCTGGTTCCTCGACATCTTCTCGGTCGCCGCCATCCTCTTCTGCCTGACCGGCCTCGTCCTTCTCTGGATGCACGCCGCGCGCAGGCCGCCGACCTGGTTCATCATCGGCGCAGGTCTTCTCGTCCCGGCGATCATCGCCGTCTTTCTGATCCACGTGTGAGGCAGTTCTGAATGCGTAAGGCTCTGACATTCGTCGTTCCGGTCGTGATGGCGGGCAGCGCCCATGCGGGCGGCCTCGAGCTCACCGTCGAGATTCCGAAGCTCAGCGTCTCCGAATACCACCGCCCCTATGTCGCGATCTGGATCGAGGACAAGGACAAGAAGATCGCCGCCAATCTGTCGGTCTGGTACGCCGTCCATCTCAAGGACGACGAAGGCGAGAAGTGGCTGAAGGATATCCGCCAGTGGTGGCGGCGCACCGGCCGCGGTCTCGACATGCCGCTCGATGGCGTCTCCAGCCCAACGAAGCCGCCGGGCGCCAACAAGGTCGAGTTCAAGTCTGACTCAGGCCCGCTCGCGAAGCTCGCGCCGGGCGACTACACCCTCATCGTCGAAGCCAGCCGCGAAGTCGGCGGCAAGGAAATGGTCGAGATCCCCTTCACCTGGGCGCCGGGCGCGGAAGCTGTAGCCTCCGCCAAGGGCAAGGAAGAACTCGGCGCCGTCACGCTCAAACTCGTCAAATAATCACTTCAACCGCATCTGCTTCCCGGGAGACGTCACATGAAAACCTTCGCCAAGCGCTGCATCACTGCGGTAGCCCTCGCCACGCTGATGGTCGGAACGGCCAACGCCCACCGCGCCTGGTTCGTGCCATCGTCCACCGTCGTCTCCGGCGACAATGCCTGGGTCACGATCGACGGCGCCGTCTCCAACAACCTCTTCTTCCCCGACCACCGCCCGATGCAGATCGCCCAGATCTCCGTGACAGCGCCGGACGGCAAGCCGATCCAGATCGCCAACGCCACCGTCGGCCAGTACCGCACCACCTTCGACATCAAGCTTGAGCAGAAGGGCACCTACCGCATCGCGCAGGCGAACACCGGCCTCAACGCCTCCTACAAGGAAGGCGCCGAGACCAAGCGCTGGCGTGGAACGATGGCTGAGTACGTAGCCCAAGGCATCGACAAGAAGCCGGGCGTCGAACTCACCGCCACCAGCCGCCGCGTGGAAACCTTCGTGACCAACGGCGCGCCGAGCGAAATTAAGTCGACGGCCAAGGGCCTTGAACTCGTTGCCGGCCCGACGCACCCGAACGACCTCTATTCGGGCGAGGAAGCCACGTTCAAGATGCTCGACAACGGCAAGCCCGCCGCCAACGTCGAAGTCACGCTGATCCAGGGCGGCGACCGCTATCGTGCGCAAGCCGGCGAAGTGAAGCTCAAGACCGGCGCCGACGGCACGCTCAAGCTGAAGCTGGAGAACGCCGGCATGTACTGGCTGGAAGCCGAATCCAAAGGCAAGACGACTCTGGAAGGCAAGACGCTGAACTCGCAGTCGACCTACGTCGCTGTGCTGGAAGTCCTGCCGGGTTGATTTGAGCAAACCAATCGGAAGCAACGAAGGAGCCGGTCCACACCCAGCGGACCGGCTTCTGATTCCACCCGGCATGTCCGCCGCAAGACTCCGCAGCTCCCGCATCGACGCCGAAATCCGCCGCCTCTCCGGCGCGACAATGGGCACAGGCTGGTCTCTCAGCTTCGCTGCCCCCGACAGCGTCACCAATCCGGCCGTGGTCTCCGCCCTCGAAGAAACCTTCGCCCTCGTCATTCGCCAGATGAGCGGCTGGGAACCGACCTCCGATCTCTGCCGCTTCAACCGCGCCGAACCCGGCTGGCGCGAACTTCCCGAAGAGTTTTTCAAGGTCCTGAAACGCGCTCTCGAAATCGCTGAACTCACTGGCGGCGCCTACAATCCCGCATTGGGCGCGAAGATCGATGCACTGGGATTCGGACCCGGTTTCGAACATGATCAAGCCGCGCGCGATTGGCGCGACATCAAGCTCGATGCAGAAAAGCGCGCTGCCTTTCAGCCCGGCGGCGCAACGCTGGACCTCTCCTCAATCGCCAAGGGCCACGCCGTCGACCTCTGCGCCGCCCAGCTCCGCACTCTCGGCATCCCAAGCTTCCTGATGGAAATCGGCGGCGAGTTCGCGGGCGAGGGCGTGAAGCCGGACGGCAATCCCTGGTGGGTGGGCCTTCAGCTTTCCGACCTCCCACCCGCTCCAGACGAACCCGCACACACAGATGTCGCCCTCGTAGGCCTCGCTCTCGCAACCTCCGGCGACTTCATCCACCGCCGTGACGACGTCTCCCATCTCCTCGACGGCCGAACCGGCGAGACCGTCACCGGCCCTCTGTCCGGCGTCTCCGTCCTGCACGCCAGCGCCATGGAAGCCGACGGCTGGGCCACCGCCCTGTTCGCCCTCGGTCCCGAAGCGGGACTGGCGATGGCCGACGGCCAAGGCCTTGCCGCCATATTCGCACGAAGAAGCCCGGACGGCGCCAGCCTCGAGCTGAGCAGAAAAGCGAAGGAGATGCTGGGCTAGTGCAGCTTCCACTTCGCGATTTGCTCGTAGTACGGCCGCGCCTCATCGGCGATCCGCCGCAAATGGTCCGGCAGGCGAGGCCGCTCTTCGGAAGGCGGCGGGCCAAAGCCGGTGGATTTCTCGACCGCGTCATACCAGGCAGGCGCCCACACCCCGTCCGTCTCGCGCCGCCCCGCGGGCCACGACAGCATCTGCGTCGTCCACGGAATACCCAAAGCTGCACAGAGCTTGTTCAAGACCGCCTCGGGATCGCGCAGCACGTCGATTCCTTCGACCACCGGCGGAGCGTGTCCAAGGCGCTCCGCCTCGCGCGCGAAAATCTCCGACTGCTGCACGAAGCCGATGTCGGTGAGCGTCACCTCGCCGCGCTTCGCGCTGTAGGAGGCGAGCACCAGTTCCGGTTCGCGGATCAGGAATGCGTTGCGGCACTCGCGCATCCAGTCGAGCCCGAAGCCGGGCAGCATGTGATGCGTCATGTGCTTCTGGTAAAAGATGTGCTTCCCGCCCGGCGGATCCTCCAGCAATTCCGGCACGACCGTCCGCCAGTCGTTCGGCTGCGCCGCCAGAACTTCATCCCGCATCGGATGGTCGAGCCTCGCTTTCGCGAGATAAGCCGCGTAGAAAGGCTCATCGGCCACGAACGTATCCGCCCGCGCGCCGAACGAGCGCATCATCGCGGTCGAGATATTGCGAGGCCCCGACCACATGGCGATGCGAATGGTGTCGCTCATGGTCCGCCGTTCAGTTGCGCGTACAGCGCCTGTTCGTCCTTCAGCGCCTCGTACAGTTCACGAAGTCTTGTGGTCACCGGCCCCGGCGTGCCTGCGGGGAGAATGAGGCCGTCCACTTGGCGCACCGGCGTGATGCCACCGAACGTGCCCGTCACAAAAGCTTCATCCGCGGCGTGGACGTCGGCGAGGCGGAAATAGTCGAGCTTTATGGGGATCTGGTTGGCGTCGCACAGCCGGATCACCGCACCGCGCGTGACGCCGTTGAAGCAGAACTCGCCTGTCGAGGTCCGCACCTCGCCGTCCTTCACCCAGAAGAAGTTGGTGGCGTTGCAGCTCGAGACGAAGCCGCCGGGGTCGAGCATCAGCGCCTCATCGCCGCCCTGCTTGATCGCATCGATCAGCGCCCGGATCAGCGGCAGCCGCGAATGCGAGTTAAGCCGCATGTCGAACATGTCGGCCGGCGTACAGCGGATCGACGACGTGGCAAGCGCGAGCCCCTTCGTCACGATGGCCGGGCTCGGCTCTTTATACTCCGCCACGATCACGATCGTCGCCGCCCCAAGCGCATTGCGCGGGTCCTGGTTAACCGCAGCCTTTACGCCCCGCGTCGCCATCAGCCGAAGGTGCGCGCCATGCTGCATGCCGTTGGCCGCCAGCGTCGCCTCGATCGCCGCCTTCATCTCATCGCGCGTCAGGCCCAGGTCGAGATCTATGTCGCGCGCGCCTGCATAGAGACGGTCGAGATGTGCATCGAGAAAGAGCAGGGCGCCCTTGTGCTGCCTGAGTCCTTCCCACACACCGTCGCCGAGCGCGAAGCCGGCGTCGAAGACCGATACCTTTGCATCCGCTGTCGGAACCAGCTTGCCGTTCATCCAGACCTTGAGGTTGGCGTTGCGCGGATCGGCGGCGAAGTCCTGACTTCCGGCCATGAGCGGTACTCGCAATGTGTGGGCGAAGCTTAGGCGCCGCGAGCCCGGCCGGGAAGCATGGTTCGCCCCGTACTGGCAAACAACGGCCGCTAGTCGTCCGACAGCATGGCAAGCGCGCCCTTGCGGTCGCTCGGCTTCAGCTTGAGGAACAGGGCCCGCGCTTTCTTGATGTCCGTCGGCTTGCCGGTTTCGGAGGCGGTCTTCAGCGCCACGGCCGTCGGGTCCTGGGGGCCCTTGATGTAGGACAGCGCCTTCGCCATCCGGCCCATCGCCTCACGATCGATCATGCCTTCGTCCATCGATGGTCTCCTCGGCGCGCCGGATTGGCAGGATGACGGCACGCTGGCACGGATTGGGCTGGATGGGCACAAGTTCTCGCGGCAAGCTGGCCAGCCACGCCTCGCATGTTATGCAGGCTGAAACCTCCCGGAGCCCCTCCGAATGAACCGTCTGATCTTCATTGCGCTGATCGTGGCCATGTTTCTGGGCGTCGGCGTCGGCTGGGCGGTGCATGACTTCAACACCCCTGAACAGGCCAAGGAGATTGTCGGCTATCTCAAGCTGCTTTCGGACATTTTCCTTCGCATGATCAAGATGATCATCGCGCCACTGGTGCTTTCGACCCTGACCGTGGGGATCGCCCATCTAGGCGGCGGGGCTGCCGTCGGCAGGATCGGCGGGCGCACGCTCGCCTGGTTCGTCACCGCATCGCTGGTGTCGCTGCTGCTTGGCCTTCTGATGGTGAACCTGCTGAAGCCGGGCGTGAACTTTCCGATCACGCTCGACACAGTGGGCGGGTCGGCCGCGACGGTGGCGACGGCCACGTTCTCTCTCCAGGAATTCATCACCCACGTTTTTCCGACCTCGATCATCGACGCGATGGCGCGCAACGAAGTTCTGCAGATCGTGATCGCGTCGCTGTTCATGGGCATCGCTCTTCAGGCGCTCGGGCCGAAGGCCGCCAAAGTCACCGAACTGCTCGAGCAGATCGCCTTCCTCATGCTGAAGGTGACCGGCTACGTGATGGCCGCCGCGCCCTTTGCAGTGTTCGGTGCACTTGCCGCTGCGATTGGAACGAATGGGCTCGGCGTCATCGCCAGCTATGGCCAGCTCGTCGGCTCCTTCTTCCTTGCGCTGTTCGTCCTATGGGCGCTGCTTATCGGGGCCGGCTTCGTCGTGCTGGGGCCGAAGGTGTTCCGTCTGATCTGGATGGTGCGCGCGCCGGGCCTGCTGGCGTTCTCGACGGCGAGTTCCGAAGCCGCCTATCCGCGCCTGCTGGAACAGCTCGAGCGTTTCGGCATCGCCAACCGCGTGGTCAGCTTCGTGCTGCCGCTCGGCTATTCGTTCAACCTCGACGGCTCGATGATGTACTGCACTTTCGCGGTGATGTTCATCGCGCAAGTAATGGGCATCGAGATCTCGATCACGCAGCAGATCCTGATGCTGTTGCTGCTCATGATCACCTCGAAGGGCATCGCGGGCGTCCCGCGCGCCTCGCTCGTGGTCATTTCCGCGACACTGCCTGCCTTCGGCATGCCCACCGAGGCGATTGCACTGGTGCTGGCGGTCGACGCCTTCATGGACATGGGGCGGACAGCTACAAATGTGATCGGGAACTCGATCGCCTGCGCCGTGGTCGCGAAATGGGAAGGCCTGCTCAGCGATCCGAAGGTAGACACGCCTGCGGTTGAGTCTGTTCTCGGCGTACGGGAATCAGAGGGCGCTGCAGCCTCGAATCGTTGACGCACTGCCCGGTTTCCAACGCAGAAACGTGAAACCGAACGGTACGCTCTGCGTTGACAGGCACCTGACGTGCAGGGCATATGCGCGCCAACAGAGGGTCGTCGGCTTCCCCCGACGGTGCGGCGCAACAGACAAAAAACTGGCCGTTGCCAAGACCCCGGAGCAGCGTCTTCCCGTTGGAATGCGACGTTCGCGCGCGCCTTGGTTCTGCAAAAAACGGCTGAGCCAGACTGGCGCTTGCGGCAAAAGGAAGGCATAAATTTCGGGTTCCGCGCATCCACAGGCCAAGAAGCCGGGAGCGGGACTTTTGGGGCGTCGAGAGCGAGAGAGACATGTATTACGCTACCAAGCGGAGCAATAACACCACGCGAGTCGTCGGGCTGACTGCGGTGGTGGTTATCAATGCACTGGTGTTCTGGGCGCTGGCGTCCGGGTTCGGCGCTGCCATGGTCAAGGAATTCACCGAAACCCAGGTCGCCATCATCGATGTGCCGGAGATTGAAGAGGACGAGCCGCCACCGCCACCGCCGGTGGACGTCGAGCTCCCGCCTCCGCCTCCGTCAGTGATCCTCCCGGATTTTGTCTTCGACCAGGCACCGTCCGAAAATGCAATCGCGCAGGTGACGATCACAAAGGATCCGCCGCGTCCCGCCGAGGTTCGCCCGCCGCCGCCGAAGGTCGTGATGTCGGCCAGGCCGAAAGCCGGCCGCCGTTTCGAGAAGCCGGAATATCCGGCCGCTTCGATCCGCGCCAAGGAAGCTGGCGAGGTGGTCGTGTCGGTGTGCGTCGACGAGCAAGGCCGCATGAGCAACGTTCAAGTCGTCAAGTCGAGCGGGTTCCCGCGGCTGGACGAGGCGACCGTGAAGGGCCTGCCGAAGACTCGCCTCGATCCCGCGAAGGGCTCGGACGGCAAGCCAATGGCCATGTGCAGTCCGCCCCACACCTTTACTCTCGTGTGGAACTTGGAAGAGGCAAAGTGATGGGACGCGCTCATGCGCGGGGCGTCTGACAATTTCTCGTCGGACAGGCGCATGCACTCGACCACTAGCAGGTAACGTAAAGCAGGGTCTGGCAGGCGAAGGGATAGCTTCGGCTCGCTGGCGACAGTCTCGGGGAAACCCGAATGAGGAGAAGACGGTAATGAAAACGGCGTATCTCGGTGAGGGTCCTTCGCGGCAGGGGTCTCCGATCAAATTCGTGCTGGCCGCCATGGCAATGGCGTTCATGCCTCTAGGCGCAATGGCTCAGCCCGCGCCTGAGACACCCCCGGATGCCACGCAGCCCGCTCCGACGGACGCGCTGCCCACGCTCCCGACCGACGACCTGGTGGCTCCCGAGCCTGCGGCTGCGCCGCCGGAAGCGGCCGCTCCTGCCGAAGAAGGCCACACCATGGAAAGCGCCTTCACCATCGGGGGCATGTGGGAAGCCGGCGACTTCGTTGCGCGTACGACCCTGATCATCATGATCATCATGTTCGCCGGTACTGTTTACATCGCGTCGACCAAAGTGGTCGATCAGACAGTCCTGCTCGGCCAGGCCAAGAAAATCCCGGCCTTCTGGGACGCCAACACGCTCGACGAAGGTCTTGACGTGCTCGGCCGCAACAGCGCCTTCCGCAGCATCGCTGAAGGGGCTATCGCCCAGGCCAACTCCGCCCAGGCAGGGCTCGGCGCCCGCATCGGCCGCTCTGACCGCATGTCTCACCAGGTCGGCATCGAGCTTGAGCGCGTGAACGGCCGCCTTCAGGCCGGCATGGCCTTCCTCGCGACCGTCGGGGCCATCTGCCCGTTCGTCGGTCTGTTCGGAACGGTGTGGGGTATCGTGAACGCCCTGATCAAGATCGGCACCTCGGGCGACCCGTCGATCGACAAAGTGGCCGGGCCGGTCGGTGAGGCTCTGATCATGACCGCCATCGGTCTCGCGGTCGCCGTGCCTGCGGTTATCTTCTACAATCTGCTCGGCCGCCGGAACAAAAACATCTCCGACGCCGCGCGCCACTTCGCGTTCGACGTCGACAAGCTGATGGCTTCTTCGGCCAAGGCCTGAGTTCAGGGCAAGCCGGAGGAGAGCAGTATGTCTAGCGAGTCAAACGCAGGGATCCAGTTGGTCGAGGAGGAGGAGTCCCCCCTCAACGCCTCGATCAACACCACCCCGCTGGTCGACATCATGCTCGTGATGTTGATCATCTTCCTGATCACGGTCCCCGTGGCGGTCGGCATCGTGAAGGTACAGCTGCCGCAGGAACGCAACCAGGTTGTCCAGACGCGTCCGGAGAACGTCAACATCGCTGTTGATACCGACGGCAACGTCTACATCAACACGCGGCGCGTCAGCGAAGACCAGCTTGCCGCGGAACTCGCGACTGCGGCTCGCCAGGTGCCGCAGCCCGAGGTTCATATCCGCGGCGACTTGCTGACCGAGTATTTCAACGTCGGCAAGGTGGTCGAAGCTGCCCAGCGGTCTGGCATCATGAAGATCGGGTTCATCACGAAGGCGCCGCCCGGAAGCTATCGCGCCGGCCAATAACCGCCGCGGCTGAAGCGTCGCTGTTGTACGCTCTCCGGGGCGATAGGAGTTAACGACCATGGCAATGGCAGTCGGGACTACCGCGGAAGGCGAACCGCTTTCCGAGATCAACACGACGCCGCTGATCGACGTGATGCTGGTTCTCCTCATCATGCTGATCGTCACGCTTCCTGTGCAGAACCACGCGGTGAAGCTCGACACGCCGGTTCCGCCGCCGCCGAACACGCCGCCGCCGGAAGATCCGGTCGAACCGATCCGTCTTTTCGTCGATTTCGATGGCTCAATCTTCTGGAACGGCGTTGTCGTCGACAACGCGACGCTCCAGGCGGATCTCGCCACAGAATCCCGTCGCGACCGGCAGCCCGAGATCCACATCGAACCGCACCGTCTCGCAAAATACGGCGTTGTCGCGCATGTGATGGCCTCGGCTCAGCGTGAAGGCTTGACGAAACTGGGTGTCATCGGGGGAACTTGATCCCGCCGTATTTGGCTGGGACTAAATCGGGCGGCGTCCTCGCTAGGCGAAGGGCGCCGTTCGCGTAGCGGCTTAGCTGCAAAAACAGAGTTGAGTGCGGCGATCGCCCGACTATATCGGACCAAAGGTGGAGGTTTCACATGCAGTCGTTCGGCAAAACCATGCGCAACAGCCTGCCCGCGATCGGGCTTGGCCTGATCAGTGCTTTCGGTCTGGCCGGCGTGATGGCGGTTGCCGCGCCCGCGGCGATCGCTCAGCAGCCTCAAGTCAAGGCGAAGAAAGAATTCGTCGACAACTTCAACCTCGCCCAGGCGGCGCTCGTCGCCAAGAACTACCCGGAAGCGGTTGCGAAAGCGAACGCCGCCCAGCCGCATGCCGCCGACAACCAGCAGAAGTGTGTGCTCGACCAGATTCGCGCCGCATCCTACTTCGCGCAGAAGCAGCACGCCCTGGTGATCGCCGCGGCTGAATCGGCCATGAGCCTCGGTTGCCTCACTCCGGATCAGCAGAAGAACTACAAGCAGATGCTCGCCGGCGCGTATGCCGAGACCGGCAACGCCGACAAGGCGATGCAGCTCACCAAGGAGTTCATCGACCAGTATGGCGGCGACCCGACCCAGCTCGCCTACGTCGCGCGCGATGCGCTTGGCAAGGGTCAGTATGACGATGCAGTGAAGTTCGCCGAGCGCGCGATCGAACAGCTTCAAAAAGACGGCAAACCGCCCAACGCGACCTACTACAACATCATCCTCAACGCCCACCAGAAGACGAACAACCTCGACGAGTACTACAAGACGCTGGAGCGCGTGGCCCCGCTGCTGAATTCGGAAACCTACTGGCGCCCGCTGATCGAGCGCGCCAAGCGCGAACCGAAGTTCAAGGCGCAGGAAGCCCAGCTCGACATCTACCGCACCCTGTCGACTGCCGGCGTGAAACTGAACCCGAACGAGCAGCGCGAGATGGCCGAACTGGCCCTCAGCCGCGGCATGTCGATCGAATCCGAGCAGGTGTTCGACCCACTGTTCAAGGCTGGCACGCTCGGCGGCGCGACGGACCAGAACGCCGAGCGCAACAAGAAGCTGTACGCCACGGCGCAGCAGGAAGCGAAGGCCGACAAGAGCGGCGGCCTCGCGCAATCCGAGAAGGAAGCTGCAACCAAGCCGACCGGCGAAGTCTATGCGATCACCGGCGAATCCTACCTGGGCGCCGGCGACTACGCCAAGGCGGCCGAACTGATCCAGAAAGGCCTCGACAAGGGCTCGCTCGAGCCCGGCGTGGCCGACCTGATCAGGCTCCGTCTCGGCATCGCTCAGTACAAGGCCGGCCAAAAGGATGTGGCCCGCAAGACCTGGTCGGAGATCAGGGGCGACAACGGTTCGGCCTGGCTCGCCAAGGTCTGGACGGCGATCTCGAAGACCTGATCGCTATCAAAGCGAAACAACGAAGGCCTGGCGAACGCCGGGCCTTTTCTTTCTGCACTCAGCCCGCTCCGTCCTCGGGTTCAGGCGCCGTACGGCCCGGCGTCACCAGCGGTGAGGCCTCGTCGTCGGCCTTCGGGAAGTAGCGATCCGGCCCGATCTCCACCCGCATGGGCAGCACAATCAGCGGCGCGTCGTGGCCATGCAGGCGGCGCTGCAGCGACAGCGCCGTGCCGCCATGCAGCAGGGTAGAGGCCCAGCCGTGCGGCCGCGTCATCGGGCGGGTGGCGACGAACACCACGTTGGGATGATCCTCCCGCGCCTTCAGGCAAAGCTCCTGCAGCGTTTCGACGGCGTCGGTCGAGAAGCCGGTATAGACCTTGGCCGGCATGCCGTGGTCGCGGCTCCAGGCCACGATCTTGGCGCAACGCTCGCCCACCTGGTTTTTCAGCCGCTCCAGCGCCTCGTGGCCGCCATAGGCCTCGGCGTCCACCTCGCCGGCGGAGATGATGATCACACTGTCGAACTGGCCCCGGAACAACCTCTGCGCGTGCATCAGCGCGTGCAGCCCGGCCCCGCCATGCGGTCCCGTGACGATGCCCACCGGCCGCTTCATCTTCGCCGCCTTGGGTATTTCCACGGCCGCGGCCGGATCGCGCATGAGCAACTCGTCGAACGTCTTGTCCATCGAGGCGTCGAACCGGCGGTAATGGTCACGCACCCAGAAACCGCATGCCGCAAGCAGCAGAGCCACGACAACGGCGACCCATGCGCCCTGCGAGAACTTGGCCACAAACAGCGTGATCAGGATCGAGACCGCGACAACGAGGGCGATGCCGGCGATCATCGTTCGCGACAGCCACTGGCCGAACTTCATCTCCCGCCGATGGGTGAGGTTGTAGCGGGTGAGGCCCGTCAGCGAGAGGCTGAAGGTCAGGAACACGTTGATCGAGTAGAGCACCACCAGGCTGTGAACCTGCCCGCCAGTGAATAGCAGCAATACGCCCGCCGCCGTGCCCATGGTCAGAACGCCGTTCTGCGCCACCAGCTTGTTGGAGAGGTGGGCGAACGAGTGCGGGGCCCATTTGTCGATCGCCATGGAGGCGAGCACGGCCGGGCCGCCAAGGAAGCCTGAGGAAGCGGCAACCAGCAGTAGAGCCGCCGCGAACGTCATGGCGATGCCCAGCGCGATCTGGCGGGACAGTTCGTGGTCTGGGAACAATTGCGCCAGCGTGTCCTCGAACACCACGGCGTTGAGGGTTTTTCCGGGCTCCAGTGTCGGTAGCCAGGCCGTGTAGAGCAGCATGATGCCGCCTGCCACGACGGCCAGTGACACGGCGATCAGCGCCATGGCCTGCGCGCCTGTCTTGGCGCGCGGCTGCTTTAGGGCATGGGCATTGTTCGAAAGAGCCTCGATCCCGGTGTATGTGCCGGCCCCGGCCGCATAGGCAGTGGCGATGATGGCGATCAGCGCCCAGGTTCCCCCGTCGGCGGTGACGGAATTGACATGGCTCTCCGCATTCACGACTGCGCTGACCAGCTCGTCGCGCTTTGCCCACAGCCCGAAAACGATCAACACGACGTGGGTCAACAGGAAACCGAAGAAGATCGGCGCCAGCACCAGCACGGATTCGCGGATGCCGCGCAGATTGAGGAACAACAGGAACATCAGCCCGCCCGCCAGCGCGAACGGCTTGTACTGGATCCAGTCAGGCGGGCAGAGGCTGAACATGGCGTCGGACGCGGCCGCAACCGAGATCGCGATGGTCAGCGCGTAGTCGACCACTAGCGCCGAACCGGAAAGCAGGCCCGCATAGGGGTGAACCAGTCGCGTTGCCGCCTGGTATCCGCCGCCGCCGTTCGGGAACAGCCGGATCACCTGCACATAAGCCAGCGAGATGACGACCACGGTCAGCGCCGTGATCAGCGCCAGCCACAGCACCAGTGGCTCGTGTCCCGACAGGTGCAGCGCCTTGTAGGCTTCCTCTGGGCCGTAGTTGGCCGAGGAGAGGCTGTCCGCGCCAACGCCCGCCCACGCCAGCACGGCGATGAGGGCGGAATGCCGCCAGGTCTCCCAGCTCATGGGATCCTTGCGTTTCTTGGACGCTTTGATTTTGGTCGGGGAATCCATCGATCAGTCTGCCTGGCGTGGCGTGCGGCCTTTACCCACGAGGCGGGTGAAGGTTCCGTTACGCGGCTTCAGCCCGGAGCGTATTCGTTCCCTGGACGTCGCTTCAGTCATGTCTGGCGAGCGCTTGCGCTTCTGTCCTTCCACAAGGCCAATCGGGCCCCTGCGACGGCGCGGACAATCCTCCCGGGTAGGTGGGGAGTAAAGCCGTTTTGGGTCAAAAAAGTCTCTGGAAATCAGTGGGCATGTGTGTCTAGCCGCGGGCGAGTCCCGCCCTCAGGCCAAACCCTGCGGCGGCGTTTGACCGGGGCGCGCGAAACAGCCATACGGGCCGCTCTAAAAATCCCTGAAAAGCCTCCCGCCTCCCAATGCTGCAGATCACCGACCTTACATTCCGCATCGAAGGGCGGGCCCTGTTCGACGGGGCCTCGGCCCAGATCGCGGACGGCTGGAAGGTCGGCCTCGTCGGCCGCAACGGCACGGGCAAGTCCACATTGCTGCGGATCATCCGCGAAGAGCTCGCCAAGGGTGAAGCCACCGGCCGGGGCGACGGCTCCATCCGTATCAACCGCGGCGCCAAGATGGGCTTCGTCGCTCAGGAAGTCGCCGCCAACAACCAGACGCTAATCGACGTCGTGCTGGCAGCCGACACGGAACGGCATGCCCTGATGGCGGAAGCCGAGACCAGCGAAGATCCGATGCGGATCGGCGACATCCATGCGCGTCTTGCCGATATCGACGCCTGGTCTGGCGAGGCGCGCGCGGCGGAAATCCTCGTCGGCCTCGGCTTCACCCAGAACGACCTCGGCCGCACCTGCAAAGAATTTTCCGGTGGCTGGCGGATGCGCGCCGCGCTGGGCGGCGTGCTGTTCGCCCGGCCTGATCTCCTCATGCTGGACGAGCCGACCAACTATCTCGACCTCGAAGGCGCCGCATGGCTTGAAGTCTACCTGCGCAAATACCCGCACACCGTCGTCATCGTCAGCCACGACCGGGACCTGCTCAACCGCTCGGTCACCCACATTCTCGCGCTGGAGCAGACCAAGCTTGTGCTCAGCGCCGGCGGCTACGACATGTACCTCAAGCGCCGCGCCGAGCGCACGCAGCACCTCGCCGCGCAGAAGGAAAAGCAGGACGTTCAACGCGCTCACATGCAAAGCTTCATTGATCGCTTCAAGGCCAAGGCCTCGAAAGCGCGCCAGGCCCAGAGCCGGATGAAGATGCTGGAGAAGATGACTGAAATCTCCGTGCCGCTGGCCGAGCGCACGGTTCCCTTCCATTTCGGCAATCCCGAGGAGCTGGCGTCGCCCATCCTGGAGATCGACAAGGCCGACATGGGCTATGCCGCTGGCAAGCCGGTGCTGGAGCGTGTCAGCTTGCGTCTCGATTTCGACGACCGGATCGCCATTGTCGGCGCCAACGGACAGGGCAAGACCACGCTGGTGAAGTCGATTGCCCAGAAGCTGCCGCTGCTGCAGGGCCTGCGCCGCGCCTCGAAGAACCTGCGTGTCGGCTATTTCAGCCAGGACCAGCTCGACGAACTCCGCGCCGGCGAAAACGTGCTGGAGCACGTGAAGGACCTGATCCCCAACGCCGGCCAGGCGCAGGTTCGCGCGCTCGCCGCCCAGTTCGGCTTCGGCCACGAGAAGGTTGAGACGAAAGTCGAAAAGCTCTCAGGCGGCGAAAAGGTGCGCCTGCTGATGGGGCTCACCACCTACAAGAAACCCCACATCCTCATCCTCGACGAACCGACGTCCCACTTGGACATCGATAGCCGCGAAGCGCTGATCTACGGCCTCAACGAGTTCAAGGGCGCGGTGCTGATCATCACCCACGACACCTACCTCGCCGAAGCGACCGCTGACCGGCTGTGGCTGGTCAAGGACGGCAAGGCGAGCCCGTACGATGGCGACCTCGCCGATTACAAGGCGCTGGTGCTGGCCGCCGACCGGCCCGATGAAGCGCGCACCCACGCCGTGGCGCGCGCCGAACTCGCTGCCGCCGAAAAGCCGAAGGCTTCATCGCCGTCGAAGGCTACATTCAAGCAGAAGCACCGCCTCGAGACCGCCGAGAAGGAAGTCGCCAAGGCGCGCGCGGCGCTGGAGCTGATCGACCGCGACCTGGGCGATCCCGACACCTTCACGCACAAGGCCGACGCCGAAGCCAAGCTGAAATCACGCGCTCGGCTGCAATCCCAGCTCGACGCCGCCGAAACCGAATGGCTTGAAGCCCTCGAAGCGATCGAGGGCCAAAACTAGCAAGTGGACTAGGCGGCGCTTCCGCCGCCACCACCACCGCCCCCACCGCTGCCACCGCCGCGGCTCTGGGTCCGGCGCATCATCTGATTGCCGCCACCGCCGAAATTCTTCTGGCCGCCTCGAATCTGGCTGGCGTCGAAGCCGCCCTTCTTCTTGGCGGGCACCCCCTGGCCGGGGATGTTCGAGCGCTGATCGGCCGTTCCATGCAGCTTCTCATAGAGCGCGCGCATCTTTTCGGCCTGCGCCGAGTGTTCGCCGCTGGCTGTGGCGGCCGCCGCCGCCTTGGCGACCGGCTTCGGAGCGGGCTTGGGCGCAGGCTTGGCGGGAGCTTTGGCAGCCGGAGCGGCCGCCTTCACGGCCTTGGCCGGCGCGGGTTTGGCCGCTGGCTTGGCGGCAGCCTTCTTGTCGGTTTTCTTTGGATCGGCTTTAGGCATTGGCGCGCTCCTGTCAGGCAGGCGTGTAGACCGCCCTCTGTCTCAATGTAGGCCGCTCGATCTCCAGACGCGAGGGGGCGACCCCCGCAGCCTTCATCTTCGACTCGATCCACAGCAGGATGTTCTCGAACGTGGGCTTTTCAAGCCCCGGAATATCATTGAGCACGGCATGGTCGAGTTCGGCGAGGATCTTCCGGAGAAGCTCCTCCAGCGCGCCCAGATCCATCACCCAGCCTTCCGAATCGGGCTTCGCCCGCGCCACGCTGGCGGTCACCACGAAGGAATGGCCGTGCACGCGCCGATAATGCGCCGCGCCGGCTTCCGCCTCGATGTAGTGACTGGCCTCGAAAGAGGCCGATGCGCTGATCTCGAACATCGCCAAACCCGGATTCAGACCTCGATTGTCCACCACGGGAAATCGGCCAGCCGGGGGCCCATCCGCCCGATGCGGCAGGCTACCCCGGCGACGCCGGGGTATACGTCGGGCTTGTCGGTCTGCACAACCGCGCCAAGCACGCCTTTTCGCCCAAGACAGAGGTCGAGGATCGCCCCGCACAGCGTTTCCTGCAGGTTGAAATGCCGTTCCGAGACAAGGCCAAGCACGCCCTCCCGTACGAAGTCATAGTCCGCCACATTGGCGATCTCGTCCCCGGTCCTCGGCTGGTCCAGCAGCAGGACGACCGAAACCAGCAGCTTTTGGCGCGCGCCCTGCTCGAAGCCATGGATGCCGATCGAAGCCGACGCCTCGATGCCGCTGATCCGGATCAGGTAGAAGGGCGGGGTGGTCATTTGCGCGGCTCGAAGATCACGTCGCGCCGGGCCGATATGAGACGCTGGCCGTTGTCGACATGGATCACCTGGCCGGTCAGCGACGGCGTCGCCAGTAGGAACTCCAGCGAGGACGCCACATCCTCCAGGTCGATCTCGCGGCCCAGCAAATTCCTTGAGGCCGCCGCTTTGAACTCTTCCGGCGTCTGGTCATAGCTGGGCAGCAGCAGGCCCGGCGCAATCGCGTTGACACGCACATGCGGCGCGAAGCTGCGCGCCATCATGTCGGTTGCCGCCAGCAGCGCGGCCTTGCTCATCGTGTAGGAATAGAAATCCGGGTTCATCGCCCACAGCTTCATGTCGAGCATGTTGACGATGCAGTTGTCCCGCTCGGGCGACGCCTGCTTGAAGAATGCCTCCGATAGCAGGGCAGGCGCCCGCAGGTTGATCGCCATTGCCTTGTCGAACACGCCGAGATTCATCGCCGCCGGATCGTCATAGTCGAACACCGACGCGCTGTTGACGAGGCCCGACAGCGTGCCGCCGGCAATCTGGCTCGCCTGACCCACCAGCGCGCAGGCCGCCGCATGATCCGACAGGTCCGCCGCGATCGACCACACGTGCGGGTTCGAGGCGCGCAGTTTCTCGCACAGCTCATCCGCCTCAGCCTTGTTGGAGTTGGCATGAATGATGACGCCATGCCCCGATCTCGACAGCCGCTCGCACAGCAGCTTGCCGACGCGTTTTGCGCCGCC
>JAUYPV010000130.1 GCA_030697555.1 Hyphomonadaceae bacterium | reverse complement strand
GCGACCGTGACCGACAAACCGGTCACCCGCGAAGAGCTGATGAAGGAAGTCGGGGAAGAGTAGGGAAGGCCACCGGCCTGATTCCGAAGAGCGCCGGGGTGAGGCAAAGCCGAACGCCCGGCTCTTTCTATCCCCAGCAATCGGCGTTTAGGCCGCTTCGCGGCCTGTGCCGGGCAGGCGCCCGGCGCTCCCCCCTTGCATACCCTGGCTGCCGTTCGGATATTGTTAGCCCAACCCGTGATTTGAGTCTCAACGGCCCCAGATGGGCCGGAGCAGGAAGAAGCCGCCATGGACGACATGATTACCAGAGGCATGAACCTCGTTCCCATGGTGGTGGAGCAGTCCAGCCGTGGTGAGCGCGCCTACGACATTTTCTCGCGTCTTCTGAAGGACCGGATTATCTTCGTGACCGGCGGTATCGAGGATGGCATGGCCAGCCTTGTCACCGCCCAGCTTCTTTTCCTGGAGTCCGAAAACCCCAAGAAAGAGATCGCGATGTATATCAACTCGCCGGGCGGCCACGTCCACGCCGGCCTCGCGATCTACGACACCATGCAGTACATCCGCAGCCCCGTTTCTACGGCCTGCATCGGCATGGCGGCGTCCATGGGGGCTCTCCTGCTATGCGCCGGGGAGAAGGGCATGCGCTTCGCCACCCCCAATTCGCGGATCCTGGTTCATCAGCCGTCGGGCGGCTTCCGGGGCGTCGCGACGGATATCGAGCGGCACGCCCTGGACATCCTCGCGGTCAAGAAGAGGCTTAACGAGATTTACGTTAAGCACACCGGCCAGCCCTACGAGACCATAGATAGAACGCTGGATCGTGATTCGTTCATGACTGCGACCGAGGCCCAGACCTTCGGAATCGTCGACAAGGTGTTTGAGAAACGGGCGATTCCCGGGGAATAACGCGCCTTTTGGCAGTTTCCGGCCCCTTCATGAGCAGCGCATAACCTTGCGGCGCCCCACTTGCTATGATCCGATGGGCGAGCCTTGAACCTATCGGAAACGATTGAAATATACTCTTCAGGGCTTGTGAGTTGCGGATTAACGCCCGCGGCCGGCTACGGAAAGGGCGTTTGAGGTGTCGATGAGCAAGACCACTTCCGGCGGTGACAGCAAGAACACGCTGTATTGCTCGTTCTGCGGAAAATCGCAGCACGAAGTCAAAAAGCTGATCGCGGGCCCGACCGTATTCATCTGCGATGAGTGCGTCGAACTCTGCATGGACATCATCCGTGAAGAGTCGAAGACGGCTCTGGTAAAATCGCGTGACGGCGTTCCGACGCCCCGCGAGATCTGCGACGTGCTCGACGACTACGTCATCGGCCAGTCCAAGGCCAAGCGCGTCCTCTCGGTCGCGGTGCACAACCACTACAAGCGGCTCAACCACGCCGCCAAGAATTCCGACGTCGAGCTGTCGAAGTCGAACATCCTGTTGATCGGCCCCACGGGCTGCGGCAAGACGCTGCTGGCGCAGACACTGGCGCGCATCATCGACGTTCCCTTCACGATGGCCGACGCCACGACCCTCACCGAAGCCGGCTACGTTGGCGAGGACGTCGAGAACATCATCCTCAAACTGCTCCAGGCCTCCGACTACAACGTCGAGCGGGCGCAGCGCGGCATCGTCTACATCGACGAGATCGACAAGATCTCCCGCAAGTCGGACAACCCCTCCATCACCCGCGACGTGTCGGGCGAGGGCGTGCAGCAGGCCCTCCTGAAGATCATGGAAGGCACGATCGCCTCCGTCCCCCCGCAGGGCGGCCGCAAGCAACCGCAGCAGGAGTTCCTGCAGGTCGACACCACGAACATGCTGTTCAACTGCGGCGGCGCGTTCTCGGGCCTCGACCGGGTCATCTCCGACCGCGGCCGTGGAACCTCGATCGGCTTCGGCGCGACCGTGATCGCCCCGGAAGACCGTCGCACCGGCAAGATCCTCGAAGGCTGCGAGCCGGAAGACCTCGTGAAATTCGGCCTTATTCCCGAATTCATCGGCCGTCTGCCGGTCATCGCCACCCTGGAAGACCTCGACGAGGACGCCCTCATCCAGATCCTCACCGAGCCGAAGAACGCCCTGCTCAAGCAGTACCAGCGCCTCTTCGAGATGGAGAACGTCACGCTCTCCTTCACCGACGACGCGCTTGCCGCCGTCGCCCGCCGCGCCATCCAGCGCAAGACGGGCGCCCGTGGCCTGCGGTCGATCATGGAGGGCATCCTGCTCGACACCATGTTCGAGCTGCCTAACCTCCGTGGCGTCGAGGAAGTCGCGATCAATGCCGAAGTGGTCGAAGGCCGGGCCCGCCCGCTCTACGTCCACTCCGCCGAAGGCGCGTCCGCGACAGCTTCATAGGCTCTGTCGGCCTCATCCGTAGGCGGAACGAATCTCCTCGATTTGTCTGTTGAGGCCACATGAATTGTGGACAACGGTGCAAAGCGGATCATTTCACCCGTTAGACCCCTCAAATGCTGCGCTATTTCATGCGGCATCTGGATGGGTTGAACCGGAACGATCGACGGGCCACCTTCACGAAATGTGAATGTCCGGCCCGATCTACTGGCATGGGCCGGCCTTCCTCCCGAGACCGAGCTTCTTTGAAGGCGATCGCGGGCTGAAAGGAGAAAAAGACTATGGCAAACGTCCTCCCCGTCCTGCCGCTGCGTGACATCGTGGTGTTCCCGCGAATGGTCGCCCCACTCTTTGTGGGCCGAGACAAATCCGTCCGCGCGCTTGAGGAAGTCGAGAAAGGCGGCGGCGAGATCCTTCTCGTCGCCCAGAAGGAGGCCGGCGTCGACGACCCGGCCGAAGAAGACCTCTATTCGGTCGGCGTGGTCGCCACGATCCTGCAGCTTCTGAAGCTGCCCGACGGCACAGTGAAGGTGCTGGTCGAAGGCAAACACCGCGCCCGCCTCGAAAAGCTGATCGACAAAGGCGACTACTACTCGGCCGAGCACAAGCAGCTCGACGAGAAGAAAGCCGACACTGAGGAATCCGCCGCGCTGATGCGCGCCGTGATCGAACAGTTCGACGGCTACGTGAAGCTGAACCGCAAAATTCCGTCCGAGACTGTCGGCACGGTTTCCGCCATCACCGACCCCGGCCACCTGGCCGATGCGGTGGCGGCGCAACTGTCGATCAAGCTCGAGGACAAGGAACAGCTCCTCGAACTCATCGACGTAACGGAGCGTCTGGAGAAAGTCTTTTCCCTCATGGAGGGGGAAATCGGCATGCTTCAGATGGAGCGTAAGATCCGCAACCGCGTGAAGCGGCAGATGGAGAAGACGCAGCGCGAGTACTACCTCAACGAACAGATGAAGGCGATCCAGCGCGAGCTGGGCGATCAGGAAAACGAGCGCGACGAAATCTCGGAGCTCGAAGAGAAGATCGCCAACACGCCCATGTCGGACGAAGCCCGCACCAAGGCCGAAGGTGAAGTGAAGAAGCTTCGCCAGATGTCCCCGATGTCGGCGGAATCCACCGTCGTGCGGAACTACCTGGACTGGATCGTCTCGCTCCCCTGGGGCAAGAAGAAGGAAGTCGTGAAGGATCTTCAGGTCGCTGAAGACATCCTCAACGCCGACCACTACGGCCTCGAGAAGGTCAAGGAACGGATCCTGGAATTCCTCGCGGTGCAGACCCGCACCGAGAAATTGCGTGGGCCCATCCTGTGCCTCGTCGGACCTCCCGGCGTCGGCAAGACCTCGCTCGGCAAGTCGATCGCCAAGGCCACCAACCGCGACTTCGTTCGCGTGTCGCTCGGCGGCGTGCGTGACGAAGCCGAGATCCGCGGTCACCGCCGCACGTACATCGGCTCCATGCCGGGCCGCGTCATCCAGTCGATGAAGAAAGCGAAGACGGGCAACCCCCTCTTCCTGCTCGACGAGATCGACAAGCTCGGCCAGGACTATCGCGGCGACCCGTCATCGGCCCTGCTGGAGGTCCTCGACCCCGAGCAGAACGTCAACTTCAACGACCACTATCTCGAAGTCGACTACGACCTGTCGGACGTGATGTTCATCACCACGGCCAACAGCCTCAACATGCCTCAGCCGCTTCTCGACCGGATGGAGATCATCCGTCTCGAAGGCTACACCGAGGATGAGAAGATCGAGATCGCCAAGCGCCACCTCGTTCCCAAGGTCGTGGAAAACCACTCCCTGAAGGAAGGCGAATGGAAGGTCGAAGACTCAGCCCTGCGCGACCTCGTGCGCTACTACACCCGCGAAAGCGGCGTGCGGTCGCTCGAGCGTGAGATCGCGAAACTGGCCCGCAAGGCCGTTCGCGAGATCGAGCTCAAGAAAGCCACGACGGTCACGGTCAATGCCGACAACCTCGACAAGTACGCAGGCGTCCGGAAATTCCGGTACGGCATGGCGGACCGCGAGGATCAGGTCGGCGTCGTCACGGGCCTCGCCTGGACCGAAGTCGGTGGCGAACTGCTCACCGTCGAAGCTGTCCAGATGTCTGGCCGCGGCCGCACCACGGTCACCGGCAACCTGAAGGATGTGATGAAGGAGTCCATCTCGGCGGCGCAGAGCCTCGTTCGCTCGCGCGCTGTCCAGTACGGCATCCGTCCTCCCGTCTTCGACATAACGGACATCCACGTCCACGTGCCGGAAGGCGCCACTCCGAAAGACGGCCCGTCGGCGGGCATCGCGATGACGACAGCCATCGTCTCGCTGCTCACCGGCAACCCGATCTCGAAAGACGTCGCCATGACGGGTGAGATCACCCTGCGCGGCCGCGTACTTCCGATCGGCGGCCTGAAAGAGAAACTGCTCGCGGCCCTGCGGGGAGGCATCAAGACGGTGCTGATCCCGGAGGAGAACGAGAAGGACCTCGTCGACCTGCCGGATAGTGTGAAGAACGGCCTGACCATCGTGCCGGTCTCGACCATCGACCAGGTTCTCGCGCGCGCCCTCGTGCGCCCGCTGACCCCGGTTCAGTGGAGCGAAACTGACGAAGCCAACTACCGCGCCGAACTCGGCCGCGGCGGCGGCCCCAAAGGCACGGAAGCCCAGCTTCCGCACTGATCGCTAACGACTAAAAACGAAGGCCCGCGGACAAATCCGCGGGCCTTTTGTTTTGTGCGGAGCAGACCTAGCCTCGCGAGATGAGATTTGCCGCCGCCATCCTGCTGCTCGCTCTCGCGCCTCCAGCGACAGCGCAGTCGGCAGGCGACTATTCCGGCCTCGGCCTCCACAAGATTCGCAACAGTCAGGGCGGTCCGGGCTGCCACGTCTTCCGGCCGGCCGATCGCGATGGCGCGCCGTATCCGGTCATTCTCTGGGGCAATGGTACGCAGGCCATGGTGGCGCAGTATTCTCCGATGCTTCGCCAGTGGGCGAGCCATGGCTTCGTTGTCGCCGGAGCCCTCACCGGCAGTGCAGGCTCCGGCAAGCCGCTGCTCGACTGCCTCGACTATCTCACTGCCGAAAACGCGCGCACCGGCTCCGCACTCAAGGGTATGGCCGATCTCACTCATGTCGGCGCTTCCGGCCACAGCCAGGGCGGGGGCGGGGCCATCATGGCGGGCCGCGATCAACGCGTTACCGCCACCGCGCCGATCCAGCCCTCCACGCGCGGCCCCAGCTACGCGAGAGGCGCCGAGACACAGCAGCACGGGCCCATGCTGCTCCTGTCGGGCGGCGCGGATTCGGCCGTCGATCCCGGTCTTCAACACGCGCCAGTCTTCGCCACTGCCAATGTGCCCGTCGTCTGGGCCACGCTGAAAGGCGCCGGCCACTTCGTGCCGTCTAACGGCGACAGCGGACCTTACCGCCTCATCACAACGGCGTGGTGGCTCTATGCGCTCGCCGGCGACGAAAAGGCGGCCGCCATGTTCAAGGGAGAAAGCTGCGGCTACTGCGCCGATCCCAACTGGGTCGTCGAAAAAAAGAACGTGGAGTAGGGCCTAGGCCACGGCTTCGACCAGCTTGCCCGGGCGGTTGTTCGTCAGCTTCGCCCACTTCGGCCGCACATAGAGCGCGATTAGCGGCGTCTTCCTGATCGCCAGGTGGAAGCCTAGCGGCACAAGTACCGAGATCAGCAGGATCGCGAATGAAGCCCAGCCCACATCCGGAATGATCTGGGTCTTCGCGAGCAACCGCTCTAGCGCCGTCATCGGGAAGAAGAACGTCAGGTAGATGACGATCGAGTTCTGCCCGCAATAGCGGAAGAACCGCGCCGACTTCCACTTGCTCAGCAGCGCCGCAATCTCGACGACCGCAATCGCGCCGGCGAGGGCCGTCAGCAATCCATAGAGTGGCAGGTGATGCAGGCCCTGCTGTGTCAGCCAGAAATTGCCAACCGCCCAGGCCGCCAGCACGCCCAGCGTGAACAGCGGCTTCGCCTTCGTCCTGTCAGCCAGGCTGAACACCACGCCATGGATGGCGTAGCCGAGGAAGAAGAACACGAAATAGTCCATGAACCGGTTGGCGATGAAGCTCGGCGTGTCTACCAGCAGCGCCTGATGCGAGACCTGCAGCGCCGCCGCCGCCAGCAGCACCGCCCACTTGGGAGCATGGCGTAGCAGCCGGGTCGCCACATAGAACACCGCCAGCATGTGGACGAACCACAGTACGCCCGTCGGCTGGAGGATGTTCCAGCCATAAAGCTTCAGGAACTCGACCGGGTTCGCCCGCAGCATGTCATGGTCGGTCACCAGCAGGGTGAGGCCCAGCCACAGCAGGTAGAAGTACGCGAAGTGCACCACTTTCTTGTCGAGAAAGTCCCGCAGCGGCGCGTCGATGGTGCGGGAAAGGAACAGTCCCGAGATAAGGAAGAAGTCCGGCATCCGGAAAGGTTTCGAGAACTCGACGATCCACCGCATCCACCCCTGGGCGCCCACGGCCACCTCGTAGTGGTTAACCGTGTGGAACATCACTACCAGGATGATGCAGATGCCCTTGGCGTAATCGACCCACGCCACGCGGTCTTCACCGGGAAGACGGAGAGGGGCGGCGGCGGATTGCATCAATCTGGTCCTTGGCTTGCACGCCTTGCATGCGAAATGCGGGTTAACACCTGGCCGTGGCTTCGCCCGTAGGGGGAAAAGCAATCGGCGTGCCGGGCTAACGGGGCGAGTGGCAGGCGAGTGGGGAGGGCAATGCGAGCGTTAAGAATTGGCGTGCGCCCTTCGTTCGCCGAATGGTTGACGCAGGTGTTGCCTGGCGTGCTGACCATCCTTTGGATTCTCGCCGGCGTTGCGCTCTATTTCTCCAGTACATGGCTCGTCCTCAGGTACGGGATCGACCTCTCCACGCCGTTTCTTGCGCATATGATCTGCGGCTGCGTTCTCCTGTTTTTGCTTTTGGTCATGTTCGCCTTTGGCCGCCGCGATGCCAGTGCGCTGTTGCCCGTCACGATCGTCGCGCTGATGACGTTTTACTTCGGCGACAGCGTGCTTCGCCGCCTGGGTGATCAGGTCGCGTTCCAGATCGTCCGCGCCCCGTTCGATCAGGCGGTTGCTGTTGCATACGCCCCGCGGGACAGGCCTGTTTTCATCGCCTTCCCATGGACCAGCGCTGAGGCCCACGCTGCAAAACCCCTTGAGGCTGACGAGTTCGGCAATCCCATCGCCGCCAGCAGGGCCATCGTCTACGATGAGAAGGACGCCATCGACGGCGCGAACATCTACACTTGGCGCCAGCGCAGCCCTCACCTGGCCGAAGCCATCAACGGAAAACCGCAACGCTGCATCCGTTTCGCGGCGCCGCATTACTACTTATGTAGCTTCTCCAGCTTTAGCTGAGCCCCGCTCTCATGTATGCCGACGCCTGATCGGTAACGAGTCGAGGCGCGGATGTCAGACAACTGGTGGCGGGGCGCGGTGCTCTACCAGATCTATCCGCGCTCCTTCATGGATTCGAACGGCGATGGCATCGGCGATCTCAAGGGCATCGCCGCGAAGCTCGACTATGTGAAATCCCTGGGCGTCGACGGCGTCTGGCTGTCGCCTTTCTTCAAGTCGCCGATGCGCGATTTCGGCTACGATGTCTCCGACTATCGCGACGTCGATCCGATGTTCGGCACGCTCGCCGATTTCGACGCGCTGCTGAAGGCGGCGCACGACCGCAACCTCAAACTCATCATCGACCAGGTCTGGTCTCACACCTCCTCAGACCATGAATGGTTCAAGGCAAGCCGGCAGGACGGAACGAACGACAAGTCCGACTGGTATGTCTGGGCCGATCCCAAGCCCGATGGCTCGCCGCCCAACAACTGGCAGGCCTGGTTCGGTGGCCCCGCGTGGACATGGGAGCCGCGCCGCCGCCAGTACTACCTGCACAACTTCCTGCCCACCCAGCCCGACCTCAACTTCCGCAATCCGGATGTGCAGGCGGCCATCATCCAGGTAGCCCGCTTCTGGCTGGAGCGGGGCGTCGACGGCTTCCGCCTCGATGTCGCGAACTACTACGTCCACGATGCGAAGCTGCGCGACAACCCACCGTCAGGCGTCCAGGCGCCAGCCCTGCCGCGAAACATGCAGATCCACGAGTTCAACTCCAACCAGCCCGAAACGCTCGACTTCATCACGAAGCTCCGCGAGCTGCTCGACGGCCACGGCGCCCGCATGACCGTCGGTGAACTCGCCCCTGGCTCCTACGACTTGATGGCCGACTACACACGCGGCCGGAACCGCCTCCACACCGCCTACGCCTTCGACTTCCTTTCGGCCTGGCCCGGGGTCGCGCGCATGGCCGAGATACTCTCGCAGTGGAGGGAAGGCCCGGATGATGGCTGGCCGAGCTGGGCGTTCTCCAACCACGACGTCATCCGCGTCGCCACGCGCTGGGGCGAGTCCGTCGGCGCGCCGCCCGGACGCGCAGCGCCCCTCTTCCTCTCGCTGCTTCTCAGCCTGCGTGGCACGATCTTCCTCTACGAAGGCGAAGAACTCGGCCTCCCCGAAGCGGACGTGCCTTTCGAAGAGCTGCAGGACCCGTGGGGCATCAATGGCTGGCCCGCCACCAAGGGCCGCGACGGTTGCCGTACACCGATGCCGTGGAAGAACGAAACCAACGCCGGTTTCACCAAGGCGAAGGAGCCCTGGCTTCCCGTCGACCCTCGCCATCGGCCGCTCGCCGCCGAGGTGCAGGACAAGCTCGAGCAGTCCACCCTCCACACCGCGCGCAAACTTATCGAACTTCGCCACGCCAGCCCGGCGCTGACATCCGGTTCGTTCCGCGTGCAGGGCGCAGGCGGGCAGGTGTTCGACAGGCGTCAGGATCCCGCCAGAGCCGTGGATTGGCTCGACGCGCCCGTGGGTCCCGACATCTTTGCTTTCACACGCAGCATGGAAGGCGAAACGATGCTGTGCGTCTTCAACTTCGGCGCCTCGCAGTTCACGCGCGATATCGGGCAGGGCGTCCCCACTGTCGTATGGGCCAACGACACCGTCCTCACCGGCGGCAAGCTCATCATGGAGCCGTTCGGCTCGGCGATCCTGAAGCTTTCCTGATCGCGTTTCGCCCGGTACCCTCCCGCTCATGATCCGCGTCCAGACTGCGCCCTTCGACCCGCACGCCGAAACCGCCGCCTTTGCGAAAGGCCGCGGCGAGGCTGGCGCGCTCGCCAGCTTCATCGGCTCCGTCCGCGACAGCGCCCACGGCGGCGAAGTCTCCGCCCTCGAACTCGAGGCCTATCTCGGCTTCACCGAAAAGCAGATCGCCGCCATCGAGGCCGAAGCCCGCCAGCGTTTCGACGTGATCGACACCCTCGTCATCCACCGCTATGGCCGCATGGCCCCCGGCGAGGCCATCGTCCTCGTCGCCGCGCTCTCCAAACACCGCCGCGAAGCCCTGCAGGCCGTCGACTACCTGATGGACCGCCTCAAGACCGAAGCGCCGTTCTGGAAAAAGGAATTGCGTCCAGAAGGCGCTGAGTGGATAGAACCGCGCAGCGACGACCGCGCCTCGCGCGCAAAATGGGACGAAGGAAAGAAGTAATGCCCGGACCCGCCTATCCCCCGCTTACCGCGCCCGCCGGCAAGATGGTCGACGACATGGCCTTCAAGCCGCTGCGCATCTGCGTGATGACGATCTCCGACACGCGCACTGACGAGACCGACACCTCCGGCCATCTGCTGGCCGAGCGCGTCAAGGAATCCGGCCACGAACTCGCCGACAAGGCCATCGTCCCCGACGAGGTCAACGCTATCCGCGCTGTCATGCGCCACTGGATCGCCGACCGCGAAGTCGACGCCGTCGTAACCACCGGCGGCACCGGCCTCACCGGCCGCGATGTCACGCCCGAAGCCGTGCGCCCGCTGTTCGACAAGGAGATCGAAGGCTTCAACGTCGTCTGGCATCTCGTCTCGTTCCAGAGTGTCGGCACCTCGACGCTTCAGTCCCGCGCCTGCGCCGGCGTCGCCAACGGCACTTTCATCTTCTGCCTGCCGGGCTCCAACGGCGCGGTGAAAGACGGCTGGGACAAACTCATCCGTTGGCAACTCGACTCGCGCCACATGCCCTGCAACATGGTCGAGCTGATGCCGCGGCTCATGGAGAGCTAATGGCGCTTCTCGTCACGGGCAGCGCGGGCCATCTGGGCGAAGGGCTGGTGCGCACGCTGCGTGCGGCCGGTGAGCGTGTCATTGGCGTCGACCGCAAGCCTTCGCCGTTTACAGATGTGGTTGGCTCGATCGTCGACCGCGAATTCGTCCGGCGGCACGTCGCCGGCGTGCAGATCGTGTTTCACGCGGCCGCGCTGCACAAACCGCACGTGGCGACGCATTCGCGCCAGGATTTCATCGACACCAATATTACCGGCACACTCAACCTGCTGGAAGAAGCTGTGGCGGCGGGCGTTCGCAGCTTCGTCTTCACCTCCACGACCAGCGTATTTGGCGATGCCATGACGCTGGGCGAGGGCGAACCGGCGGCGTGGATCACGGAGGACGTCGTTCCGATACCGAAGAACATCTATGGCGTCACAAAGCTGGCTGCGGAGAGTCTTTGCCAGCTTTTCAACCGCAACCAGCGGCTGCCATGCATTGTACTGCGGACCTCGCGCTTCTTTCCGGAGGACGACGACAGCAAGCCGGTTCGCGACGCCTACGCGCCCGACAATGCCAAGGCGAATGAATTCGTGTACCGCCGCGTCGACGTGGCGGACGTGGTCGAAGCGCACCGGCTGGCCGCGCGGCTCGCGCCGCGGATCGGCTTCGGCAGGTACATCATCAGCGCGACCACGCCCTTCAAGCGCGAGGATGCTGCCGGTCTGGGCCGCGACGCTCCAGCGGTGCTCGCTAAGCGCTTTCCGCCCTACGCCCCTGCCTAAGCGAAGGCTGGCTGGCGCATGTTTCCCAGCATCGATCGGGTCTACGACAATGCCTGCGCCCGGCGAGACCTAGGCTGGAAGCCAGGTATCGAGTTCGGAAACGTTATCGAGAGCCTGAATGCCGGCGCCGATTTCAACAGCCCGCTGGCGCGCGAGATCGGTGTAAAGGGCTATCATGATCGCGCCTTCGCCGAGGGCCCCTATCCGGTCGATTGATCGCAGGCGCGGGCCTTGTGAGCGGACGCTCACATGACTATGTAGAGCGGCGACAGAAGGGGACCTCCCATGAAAACCCGCCGCCTCGGCCGCAGTCCACTGCACGTTTCCGAAATCTGCATGGGCACGATGACGTTCGGCAACCAGGCCGACGAGGCGATGTCGCACCGCATCCTCGACAAGGCGTTCGAGGCCGGGATCACCTTCTACGACACCGCCGAAAACTATCCTGTCCCGCCCGACGCCAAATACGCCGGCCGCACCGAGGAGATCGTCGGCCGCTGGATGAAGACCAAGCCGCGCGATGCTTTGCTGGTCGCCACGAAAGTCTCCGGCCCGTCGCATGGCTGGATCAAGTCCGCCCAGCGCTCCGCCATGACGGCGATGGACCGCCACAACATCGTCCGCGCCATCGAGGCCAGCCTCAAGCGACTGCAGACCGACTATGTCGATCTCTACCAGACCCACTGGCCCGACCACGACATCGCCTACGACGAGCCGATGCGCGCGCTCGACGATCTGGTGAAGGCCGGCAAGGTTCGCGTGTTGGGATGCTCCAACGAAACAACCTGGGGCCTGATGAAATCCCTCGCTGCGTCCGAGCGCCATGGCATCGCCCGCCAAGAGTCGATCCAGAACAATTTCAGCCTCAACAACCGCCGCTTCGAAGACGAACTTGCTCAGGCCTGCCGCAGGGAAGGGGTAAGCCTCATTCCATATTCGCCCCTCGGCGGCGGCGTCCTCACCGGCAAGTACCAGAACGGCCAATGGCCCGCAGGCGCGCGCTTCACCAAGTACAAGGACATGCCCGACCGCCAGGCCCCGATGGCCCGCCGCTTCGTCAACGAAAAGACGCTCGCCTCAACCGACCGCTGGATCGGCCTCGCCCGCGAAGTCGGCATGTCAGTCACGACCCTCGCCACCGCCTGGAGCAAACAACACGACTTCGTCGCGGCCACCATCGTCGGCGCAACGCATGAGGATCAGCTGCCCGACATCTTCAAGGCGGCGGATATGACCCTCGATGCCGATCTGTTGAAGAAGATCGACGAGGTTTCCAAGGAAATCCGCTACCCCATGGGCTGATCTGGCCGCATCCAGACCGCTCGACTTCCCCGACTATAACGCATTAAACTGGCCTCAATGGCGTACACGCTCATCAACGCACGTCCGGCGGGCCGACCGGCTTCCGCCGCAACCTCTCCGACGGCCCTGGCCGCGGGGCAGGGGGCGCTGGTCGATTCGTTCAAGCGTCGCATCACCTATCTGCGCCTGTCGATCACCGACCGCTGCGACCTGCGCTGCACCTACTGCATGCCAGAGCGGATGGAATTCCTGCCCAAGAAGGACGTCCTCTCCTTCGAGGAGCTCGACCAGCTCGTCACCGCCTTTGCCTCCTTTGGCGTCGACAAGCTGCGCATCACCGGCGGCGAACCGCTGGTGCGGAAAGACGTGATGGAGCTGATGGCCCGCTTCTCCCGCCATCTCGGCAACGGCCTCAACGAACTTACCATGACGACCAACGGCACGCTGCTGTCGAAATACGCGGGCGAGCTGTCGTCCATCGGCGTCCGCCGCATCAACATCTCACTCGATACCCTCAAGCGTGACCTGTTCGAGAAAATCTCCCGCCGCGACAGCCTGGGCGATGTCATGAAGGGCATCGACGCCGCCATCGCCGCCGGCCTGAAAGTGAAGATCAACACCGTCGCCTTGCGCGACATCAACGAAGGCGAAATCCCGGACCTGATCCGCTTCGCCCACAATCGCGGCGCGGACATCACGCTGATCGAAACCATGCCGATGGGCGAGGCTGAGACGGATCGTGTCGAGGACTTCCTCTCGCTCAACAAAGTCCGCGCCGACCTGTCGAAGCAGTTCACGCTCACCGATCTCAACTACACCACCGGCGGCCCGGCGCGTTATGTCCGGGTCGAGGAGACCGGCGGCAGGCTCGGCTTCATCACGCCGCTCACCCACAATTTCTGCGAGAGCTGCAATCGCGTGCGCGTCACCTGCACGGGCCGGCTCTACACCTGCCTCGGCCGCGAAGACGGCGCCGACCTGCGCGAAGCCATGCGCGCCGATCCCTCTGGCGGCCTGCTGCGCCAGACCATCCTCGGGGCCATCGAACGCAAGCCCAAGGGCCACGACTTCGACGCCGCGCGCCTCTCGACGCCTGCATCCCCCAGAACAATGTCCCACACCGGAGGCTGATTTGCCCGATCTCTCCGGTATCCGCATCCTGTTCGTCGCCGGCTTCGGCCCCGTGACGCGCGATCCCGCCGCCAGCAAGAAACTCTATGTCGACACGCTCGGCTTGCCGCTCGAAGCGATGGACGGCAACGAGAACTACTATCACGGCGAG
>JAUYPV010000112.1 GCA_030697555.1 Hyphomonadaceae bacterium | reverse complement strand
GGTGTACCGGCTGCCCTCCATGCGGAGGCGATGGGCGTGAGTATAAGTGCGTCCCGACCCAGCAGGATAAGTTGCACGATTTTTTCGGGCGGGTTTTGGCGGAAAGCCGCGCAAGCGATTGGTGTGCTTCAGAATCTTTTTCTGAAAAAACTTTCAGCGCCTGTCCTTAACCTGCGGATTTGAGCGCTCGACCCAGCAGGTTAAGGGCGTCTCGGGCTCAGGGGTGGTGGCCACATTGCAGCGCCTAGTTGGGCGCGGGTGTATCGGGTGGCGCCGTTCCGTCCGTCGGCGTCGCCGGCGCCGCATCGCGTTCGGCTATGCGGCGTTCGACGTCGGGGACGAAGGCCTTGGATTTTTCAGCGGTGTAGGGCGTGGCCGAGGTGCTTGAGGCCTTGCAGTAGGTGAGCGCGGCGTCGAGGTCTTCGGTCCAGTCCCAGCCGCCGACGAGGCGGTTGCAGAGATCGAACTGGGCTTCATCGAAGCCGGCGTCGGCGGCTTTCTTGATCAGGGCGAAGGCCTGGTCCGGCGGCGGGCCGGCAACCTTGCCGGAGAAGTAGATCATGCCCAGGCCGAAATCGCCGGCGGGAAGTCCACCTTCGCTTGCCGACTTGAGGATGGGTTCCGCCGCGATCGGATCGGCTTCGACGCCTTCGCCGTTGAACAGGCGCATGCCGTAGAAATACTGGCCCCAGCCAACGCCAAGGTCGGCGGCCTTCTTGTATTCGGCTGTTGCAGTCAACTCGGCATTTTCCGAATCGACGCGCGGATCGTACAGCGCCGCCGTCGTCAGAAAGTCGGCGTGGTAGACATGGCCGATCGGGTCGCCGGCTTCCGCGGCCTGCGAGCAGGTCGCGCTGAGCTTGTCCTCGTCGTTGCCGCGCGCATCATAGTCCCACGTCTCCACCGCGCAGATCAGGGCGAGCGCGGCAGGTTCGCCGCTGTCGGCCAGTGTCTGCAACTGCGCCATGGTTTCGGGCTTGAACTTCCGCGCCGCCACCTCGTGGCCTGTCATCGTGTTGAAGTCCGCAAGCTCGACGCCGAAGGGAGCGAGCTTGGCGCGCGAGGATTCGACCTTGGCGGCCTCCGCCTTGGCGAGGGCTTCAGCCTGCGCGTTCGGATCGAAATACTGCCAGGGCTGGAAAAACCAGACGCTGGCGCCGGCGACGGCGATGACCGCGACCGCGGCGATGGCGCGCCACACATTGCGCAGCGCGGGATTCGGAGGCGGCTTCAGCGGCTTCACGTGAGTCTTGTTGGCGAGCGTCTTCACCTGCTTGACGACGTCGCAATAGCCCTTGTGCGCGCGGTCGCCGTTCCAGCCGATGAGGTCGGCGGTGTGGACGAGATTGAACGGCACGGGGATGTTGACCCGCTGGATCATGGCGGGGACGAGGATGCCGCGCTCGCGCCCGAAGGCGCCTTCGGCGCGGACCCAGTCGCTCTTCACCGACTCTTTCGACCAGATGACGATGACGGCCTTGGCGGCCTGCAGCGCGGCCTGGATCTTTTCGTCGAAGGTCTGGCCGGTCTCGAGTTGGGTGTCCCACCAGACGTCGAGGTTCTCGACCTTGAGCGCCTTGGCGAGTGCTTCCGCCTTGGCGCGATCGGCTTTGCGATAGGAGATGAAGACGTCGGCCATGCATGTCCCCTGCGCTGGTCCCAGCGGAGGAGTCCTAGCAGGGAGCACTGGGGCGGGGAACGGGGCTATTCAGCGAATGCAGCTGGGCGGGTCCAGGACGAGATGTGCCGACGGCTATCGGCAGGGTCCGGCTATATAGACGCTGTCTTTTCTTACAAAGTCGCCCTCGACCGTACAGAAACGGGGATGGCGCTCGCGCTGGCTGTTGGCATTGTCTGTTAGGAAGCCGCCTTCATCAATCGCGACGCTGGGGACGGGACGGGCGATTTCGAAATGGACATGGTCGAGCATTGCGCAGCCCACGGCTGCTTCGTGGCCGATGAATTGTCCCGCTTTCACGCTGTCTCCAACCTTGAGACCCGCGAGGCCGGTGACGGAGCTGGTGGCGAGGTGGGCGTAGTTGGACCACTCGCCATTGGGATGTTCGATCCAGACATAGTTGTTGCGGCAGTCCTTCGCTGCGCGGCCGGATTGCTGCTCGGTGTAGGTGTCCTGGATGGCGGCGATGCGGCCAGACGCGGCGGCTACGACGCTGAAGGGGCGCTTGTCGCCCGTCGCGAAAAAGTCGATGCGTCCGATGGCGCGGTGCGAGTTGAAGTCGTCGAAGACCTTGACCGAAATACCGTCCGCATAGGGCAAGCGGTATAGGCCCGCGCTGGCGCCGAGAGGGCCGGTGTCGGTTGCCGGCGGCGCCGTAGCGCCAGTGGAACAGCCAGCCGCGAGCAGGCCGAGAAGAACGAGTCTTGCGTGCATGGCCGATCTACTACTCCGCCGGCGCCACAGAGGCGAGGGGCGATGTCTTTGAGGCGGCGTACCGCTTTGGCAGGCCGGGCGTGCCGGCCTGTTCCGGATGGGTGGCGAGGTAGGCGCGCTTCAGGTCTTCGGAGCGGGAGTGATTGCCGTCCGGCGACCAGCCGGGTGGGCTGACGAAGCGGCCGGCCCAGCGCCAGGGACGCGGACCGTCGCGCCAGCAATCGTGCAGCAGGCCGAACAGGGAGTGATAGGCGACGACGATCGGATTGAATGAGCTGAGCGGGTGGACGATGCCGTAGATTGGTTTGTCGGTGTCGAGTTCGGGGACGAAGGTTCCGAACATCTTGTCCCAGATGATGAAGACGCCGGCGAAGTTGGCATCGAGGTAGCGCGCATTTGTGGCGTGGTGGACGCGGTGATGGCTCGGCGTGTTGAACACGGCCTCGAACCATTTCGGCATCCGGCCGATGGTCTCGGTGTGGATCCAGTATTGGTAGACGAGGTTCACGCCGGCGGCGAAGCCGATGAAGGCAGGATGAAAGCCGAGCAGCACCAGCGGCGCCGAGATGATGACAAGGCCCGTGAGTGGCCCGAACCAGGGTTGGCGCAGCGCAGTGGTGAGATTGTAGTGCGTCGAGGAATGATGGGTGATGTGTTCGGACCAGAACCAACGCACGCGATGGGCGATACGGTGCTTGAAGTAGTAGATGAGGTCGTAGCCGAGGAAGACGAGGATGAAGCTCCACCACGTCACGGGCATGTCGAAGGCGCGGTAAGGCCAGAACAGCATCAGCAGCCAGAGGCCGACGAAGGCGAAGATCGTGTCGACGACGACGGAGCCGAGACCCATCGCCAGGGAGACGATGGCGTCCTTCGTCTCGTAGCGGCCCTTTGCCTTCCCCGTTTTCACCATCCACCATTCCAGGGCGACGGTGAGGATGAAGAATGGGATAGCGATGACGGTGGGCTTGGCGAACTCCATGCTGGATGAGTCGCATGGGCGGAAACCCATGTGAAGCGGGACCAGTTGACCCGGCGCCTCGCCGGCAGGAAGCTTGCGAAAACTGGCCGGATGACGCTGGGACAGGGAGAGACATCATGCGCTTCGACGTGAACCCGAACACGGGCGAGAACCCTGGCAAGGACGTGAAGACCCGTGTGGCGAAGAACACCGTCTTCATGGATGCGAGCAAGCCGTCGGCGATCAAGCTGCCGGTGATCTACCTGCCGAACTAGCGGACGCCGCGCGGATCATCGTCCTAGCGAGAGTGGATACTGCTGTGCAATGAGTCGTGAAGACGACAGGGGAAGGATGAGGGATGGCCGAAAGCGACAGGACCTATGAGGTCATCGTCTACGGCGCGACGGGGTTCACGGGGAAGCTGGTCGCGGAGCACCTGCTTGCGAAATACGGTGTCGGTGGCGAAACGAAGTGGGCCATCGCGGGGAGGAGCCGCTCGAAGCTGGAGGCGGTGAGGGCGGAGATCGGCGCACCGGATACGCTGCCGCTGGTGATAGCGGATGCGTCCGATCCGGCGTCGCTGGCCGCGATGGCGAAGGCGACGAAGGTGGTGATCACCACGGTGGGGCCGTACCAGCTCTATGGCGAGCCGCTGGTTGCCGCCTGCTGCGATGCTGGGACCGACTATGTCGACCTGTGCGGCGAGCCGGCGTGGATGGCGGCGATGATTGCCAAGTACGACGCCAAGGCGAAGGCTTCCGGCGCGCGCATCGTGTTCTCGTGCGGCTTCGATTCCATTCCGTTCGACCTGGGCGTGGTGTTCATTCAGAACCAGGCAAAGCAGAGGCTGGGCGCGCCGCTGACGCGGGTGCGCGGCCGGGTGCGCAAGATGAAGGGTGGATTCTCGGGCGGCACTGTCGCCAGCCTGATGGCGACGCTGGAATCCTCCAAGCGGGATCCCTCGATCCTGAAGACTCTGGCCAATCCGTTCGCGCTGACGCCGGGCTTCACCGGCCCGCCCCAGCCGGCGGGCGATGCGGCGCTGAACGACGAGGCGGCGGGCGCGTGGGCGACGCCGTTCATCATGGCGACGATCAACACCAAGAACGTGCACCGCACCAACTTCCTGCTCGGCAAGCCGTTCGGGACTGACTTCGTCTATGACGAGATGCTGCTTACCGGCGAGGGGGCGGCGGGAGAGAAACGCGCCAAGGGTGCAGCGACGGCGGGCAAGGTGCAGACCGCTCTGTTGGGCTTTGCGCCGACGCGCGCCCTGATCCGCCAGTTCGCGCTGCCCAAGCCCGGGCAGGGGCCAACGAAGGAACAACGCGAGACGGGCTTCTACGATGTGCTGTTCGTCGGCGAGACCAAGGACGGACGCCGCCTGCGCGCAGGCGTGAAGGGCGACAAGGATCCGGGCTACGCCTCGACATCCAAGATGATCGGCGAAAGCGCGCTGTGTCTTGCCCGCGATGTCGGGCGAGGCGAGACGGCAGGCGGCGTGTGGACGCCAGGGGCGGCGCTGGGCGAGAAGCTGATCGCGCGGCTGGAGGCGAATGCGGGGCTGAAGTTCGCGCTGGAGAATTGAAGCGGGCGGTCCCCCGACGCAACAGCGGCGGCTCCCCGACCAGGAAGCCGCCGCCGGTACTCTACGCGTACTCTACGCTGGCTCCCTGCGCTTGAGCCGTACTCTACTGGCAGGCCAGGGCGATCCGGTGGGGATGGACCCTGGAAGCTTGTGAACGCGCGCCTAGTTGTTGCGCCCCTAGTTGTTGCGCGACGTTGTGATGAAGGTCGCCGAGTTGCCGATCGCCGAGGCCGAGCCGATGAGCTGGCCGCTGGTGGTCGCGTTGATTGTCCCTGTGGAAGCGATGTTGCCGGTGTTGGTCTGGCTGGTGGTTCCGGCGAGGACCGCGTCGCCGCACTGCGAGCAGACATAGCCGGTGATGGCGTTGCCGATGGCGGTGGAGGCGACGACTGCATCGCCGCTGCCTGAGCCCTCGAAGAAGGCGCCGGATATGACGCTACCGTCGTTCTGCTGAGCGACGTCGAGCGCCATGTCGGAGCCGACATTGGTGGCCAGCGTCGAATTGCCAACGCCGTTGGACGAGACGAGGGCGGCGCCGTTCCACGTGCCGAGCGTGACGCTCGATTCCGTGTAGACGCTGGAGGTGTTGGCCTGGCGGCCGCGGATCTGGGCATAGCCCCACTGGTTGTCGATCCCGGCGGAGTTGGCGGTCGCGGTCGAAGCGGCGGTGACGTTCCTTGCCTGGACCTGGTCGACGGCCGTCGAGGCGTAGACCTGGGGGCCGGTCGAGGTCTGCGCATAGTCGGCATTGGCCGTCGAGGTGTAGGACGATGAGCCGTAGGCGTTGCCCGCGGCGGAAGCGCCGGCGACGGTGTCGCGGCTTCGGCCGGCGTCGACGTCCACGACGGCGTAGCTGGAGCCGGATGAGGTCTGGGCCAGATTGACGGTGAGATCGCCATTTTCGGCGGCGGTCGCGAAGTTGTTGTTGGCGGTGGAGGCGCCCGCGGAGATCGTGCGCGTGTTGGCGGCGCTGATCTTCGCGCCGGCAAAGGCATCGCCCGGACCGGAGGTCTGCGCGCCGTCGAGGGCAAGGTCGCCATCGACCGTCTGGGCCTGCGCTGCGTTGCCCTGCGATGTGGCGATGGCGACGGCTTCGCGCGTGTTCTGGGCGTCGACTTCCGACCAGGCGAAGATCGCGCCGGTGTTGGCCTGTGTCGAGCTGGCGGTGAGGCCGCCGACGAGGTTGGCGCCGGAGACGGCATTGCCGACCGAAGTGGCGGACGAGGTCGCCGCGCGTGCGTCGCCACGGCTGACGACGAGCATATTCGAGAAGACATCGCCCCAGTTGAGCTGGTCGTTGATCGCCCCGGAAGTATTTGGCGCCTGTTGCGCAGACACAGGCGCCGCGAAAAGCGCAGCGGCGCTGGCGGCGAAGGCGAGGCGTCTGGCGAAGTCCATCACTCTATCCCCTGACGCGTGCACTAGTTCTTGCGGCCGCGGAGGGCGGCCTTGATGCCGCCGTCGCGGTTGGCGTTGAAGCGGTTCGGATCGGTGCGGACCGAGGCGTCGGATGTCATCGCGCCGTCGGTGCGCGTGACCGCCTTGCCGGTGACGGATTGCGCCGTCATGAGGCCCTTGGAGTCTTCGGCCAGGCCGCCGCACGGTTCGGAGTTCTGCACGCCGTAGAGGTTGGCGGTCATCTCGAGAACGGCGCGTTCGATGGTGGAGCGGACAGCGAGCTGGATCGGCTCCATCGCACGCTCGCCGGCGCCGACGTCGAACACGTTGCCATTGGCGAAGTCGAAGATGCCGGCGGAGAGTTCGCGGCCGATGATCTGCTTCTGGTAGGAGATGACGTCGACAACTTCGAGCGTCCTGGTGTCGACGAGGCGGAGGTCGACGCCGACATTGATGACGAACAGCTTGAAGCCGGCGCGGCCTTTCGCGTCAGCGGGATCGAGGTCGCCGACGAAAGCGTCGGCGCCGATCGAGCGGATGTTGGAGTTGAGTTCGGTGATACCGCCGACGAAGTAGTAGTCCGAGCCCGGGATCGAGCCGGCGAGGATCTGGCGGAACTCGTTGTTCTCTTTGCCGTCGGAGATCAGCTTGTTGTTGGCATATTTGAGCTCGAGTTCGCCGACGGACGTGTCAAAGCGCTCGACCTGGCGCGCCCCGGCCTTGGCGAAGGCGGAGATCGCCATCAGTGAGGCGCCCTGCGTGATCTGACGGCCGCCTTCGATGTCGTACTTGCCGGTGTAGTCGAGCACGCGGCCGACTGCGATGCGCGGCGCAGTGATGCCGGAGGAGCGGGCGTAATCGGCCATGCAGACCAGCGCCGCAGAGTAGGGTGTCGGGTTCGCGGTGACAGGCGCGTTGCCAATCGGCGACGTGTAAAGCCCGTTCGACTGGGCGTACGGCGTAATGCACCCCGTAAGCGCAAGAGCGCCGGCAACCGCAGCGAGGATCCTGGCGCGTTTAGTCATCGAGATTCACTTTTCCGTTGAGGACGGTGGTCTGGTTGCCGGTGTTGGTCTGCGTCGCGTTCACGACCACGGTGTTGTAATTGCCCTGGGTGATGACGTTGATCTGGTTGCCGATCGATGTGCCCTGCGCGGCGCCATTGCCGAAGCCGGCGCCGGCGGAAGCCTGGGCCCACGCGGAGGCAGAAGCGGTCGACATCGAAAGCGTCGACTGGTCCATGCCCGTCATGATGCGGCCGTCGAGGATGAGACGGTTGCCGTTCGCGTCGCGCGTGTTGGCGTCGTAGGCGGCCGTCTCCTGGCCGTAGGCGTAGCCGAACGGACGCTCGAACTCGCCTGTCGAGGAGGCGGCCTGACTAGCCTGCTGGGCGAACGCAGGAAGAGAGAGAAGAGCGATGGCGCCGCCGACGAGCGCAACGCCGACCGCCGCGCCGATCACGCCGGAAGCCAGAACGCCAGGGCCTTTTTTATGGAAAGACATCGCTCGATGTATCCCGTGAGTTGAGTTGAACCCCGGGTTTGCAACCGATGTGCCAGATGCGTGCAGTTCGCGAATAGTTGGGATTGTTGCTCGCGCGGGGAGGGAGTGAGCGCTCATCCGCGGGACGATCGGGCGCTGAAATTTGCTAGTAGTTAGTTTGGCGCCAGTTTGGCACGCGAAGCCGGCAACGCATGGGGCGGTTCGCCAGCCGAAGGCGTTCCTGATTCTGCTTGTATTCGTCGGATGCGCGACTGCAGCAAATCCTCGCCCCGGGGCAGTATTCACTTGAAAACTGCGACCGGCTGCCACACCCTTGTTGCATAGGAGCCACATCTGGGAGGGGTAGCCCATGATCCTCGAGCACATCCTTCGCGATAAGGGGGGGCAGGTCTATTCGGTCGCCGAATCGGCGACCCTGAAGGAGGCCGCCGAGCTGCTCGACGCCCGGAAGGTTGGGGCGATGGTGATCTGCAACGAGGCCGGCCACCTCATCGGCGTGATTTCCGAGCGGGACATCGTGCGGGCAGTGGCTCGCGGCGGCGCGGCGGCGCTGAAATCCTCGGTCGCCGAGTCGATGACGCGGCAGGTTGTGACGGCGAAACCGTCCGACACCGTGGAATCGGCAATGGAACGCATGACCGACCGGAGGATTCGCCATCTGCCCGTCATCGACGGCGGACGGCTCATCGGCGTCGTGTCGATCGGCGACCTGGTTAAGTGGCGGATTGCAGAAGCGGCGGCCGAAGTTGCGGCCATCCGCTCCTACATCCAGCCCTGAAAAGCCTTTTAAAACGGGCCTTTTCGGCACGGTGCGGGCGCTCGCGCAACGCGGGAACCGAGTCCTGTGGAAAACGCGCAATTTGCGTATTTTAAACGAAAAACTGCTTGATCGGTCTGACCGACGGGTATAGATACCCACCTCCCGCCGACCACAGCTGGTCTGACGCGGGCCCCGCAATGGGCCCGAGTTATCTAGCTGTCGCTCAAAATCAGCGATCCAGTGGATCGCTGAAAAAAGCGCGAAAAGGTTGTTGACGGGAAAGAGGACCGGGGCTTATACCCCGCCCCTCATCGCAAACGGGGCGGTCGAGAGACCGGGACGGATGCAGCGGATAAGCCGGCCGGGGTTCTTTGTTCCTTGGCCAATTTGTCCGCAGATGTTTGACATTGTGAGTGGAAGAGAAACGCGGGCGGCGGTGTTGCTTGCCGCGTCCCTGTTGGCGCAAGTCAGCATGGATGCATAACGACATCGACGGTTTGCGTTTATCTATGGAAAGCCAGTTCTATTTTGCCCGACGTGAGTCGGGAATTATCGAACGGGTTTCCCGTCAAATATACGCAAATGCTTTGCAGCGACCTTGTCCATTACGGATGAGGTTTCGTCGGGGTCAAACCTCAACTTGAGAGTTTGATTCTGGCTCAGAACGAACGCTGGCGGCAGGCTTAACACATGCAAGTCGAACGCCCCGCAAGGGGAGTGGCAGACGGGTGAGTAACGCGTGGGAACGTACCTTTCGCTTCGGAATAGTCCCGGGAAACTGGGTTTAATGCCGGATACGCCGTATTGGGAAAGATTTATCGGCGAAAGATCGGCCCGCGTTAGATTAGCTAGTTGGCGGTGTAATGGACCACCAAGGCTACGATCTATAGCTGGTCTGAGAGGATGATCAGCCACACTGGGACTGAGACACGGCCCAGACTCCTACGGGAGGCAGCAGTGGGGAATCTTGGACAATGGGCGCAAGCCTGATCCAGCCATGCCGCGTGAGTGAAGAAGGCCTTAGGGTTGTAAAACTCTTTCGCCG
>JAUYPV010000109.1 GCA_030697555.1 Hyphomonadaceae bacterium | reverse complement strand
GCGGCGGCGTCGAGTTCGCGGAAGGCCGTGTTCAGATGCGCCAGCGCGACGCTCAACGACTGCGACGGCCGCAGGCCTGAGCGTCCACGTTCCAGCAGGTCGAGGCCGAGATAATCCTCCAGCGCCTTCACCCGCTGGCCGACAGCTGCGGGCGTGATGGAAAGCGCGTCCGCGGCCTGCTTCAGCGAACCGAGCCGGATCGCGAGTTCCAGCGCCTGTAGCGACTTGAGATGCGAGAGCATAACCACGCGCCCAGGCTAAAGCTTTTCTTTAGTACCGCAAAGAAATTTTAGTTTGAACCTCTCGCCGCTGCTGACCGACACTACCTAGAACAAGTTCGGAGACGTGGTTGGCCCACCTCAAGCGCTTTCTGATCGAACGCGACATTCCCGGCATCGGAGGCATGTCCATCGTCGAACTCTGCGGGGCGGCGCGGGCGTCGAACCGCGCGATCGAACAGATCGGCGGCGCGGTTCACTGGCAACATTCCTATGTCGGAGGCGACAAGACGTTCTGCGTCTATCTCGCCGAAAGCGAAGCTGTCGTGCGCAAGCACGCCGAACTCAGTGGAATTCCGATCACCCGGATTACCGAAGTTCCGCAGATCATCGATCCGATGACTGCAAACAACTAGGCGACGCCGGAGCAGTCCGGCGCGTCACAAGCTCGAACACGAACTGGAGTGGACCATGCGCGGTGCTCTTGCGGCGCTGTACAGCGCGGCTGTGTACATTTTCTTCCTCGCCACCTTCGTCTACCTGATCCTCTTCGTGGAAGGCATCGTCGTACCGAAGAGCATCGACACGGGAACGCCCGGCGACCTCTGGCTCTCCCTGGCGATCAACGCCGGCCTGCTCGGCGTGTTCGCCGTGCAGCACTCCGTGATGGCCCGGCCCGCGTTCAAGAAAGTCTGGACGCGCATCGTCCCGAAGGAGATCGAGCGCAGCACCTATGTGCTGTTCGCCAGCCTCGCGCTCGCCCTCATCCTCTGGCAGTGGCGGCCGCTGCCCCAGACCGTGTGGTCGGTCGAGGATCCGATCGCAGCCGGCGCAATCACCGCCGTCTCGTGGTCCGGCTGGGCCCTGCTGCTGGCCAGCACATTCCTCATCAGCCACTTCCACCTGTTCGGACTGAGCCAGGGTTTCCAGCGCATGCTCGGCCTGAAGGAGGTCGAGGATCATCAGTTCGTGACCCCGCTCTTCTATCGATGGATACGCCACCCACTCTATGCCGGATTCATCCTCGCCTTCTGGGCCGCTCCCACCATGAGCGTGGGGCATCTGTTCTTCGCCGTGGCGACGACGGGGTACATCCTGATCGGCATCTGGCTGGAAGAGCGCGATCTGGTGGCCTATTTCGGCGACCGCTACCGGCAGTACCGGGCGACTGTCGGCATGCTGTTCCCGAAACTGGGCTCGGGGCGCAGCTCGCAAAACGCTGGACCCAAATAGGACAGGCGCCTCGAACCGACGGTCGGGGCCTTGGCCCTACTCCTCTAGCGCCGTCGCCTCCAGCGCGCGGCCGGTGCGTTCCTGTTCGCGGGCGCCGGAGAGGATGTTGAAGAGGCCGTAATTGCCTTCGTGGCAGGCGTATTCGTAGACATTGCCTGGGATCTTCCGCCAGGAGATCTCGCCCTTCCAGACCTGGGTATAGACTTCGGGATCCTCGACGATGAACTCGTAGAGGATGTCTGTGGCGCTGATGCGGGTGAGGCGTTCGGTGAGCGTGCCGGTGTCGGAGATGAAGACCTGGCCGGCCTGTTGGCGATGGAAGTTGCGGCTCTGGATGACCAGCGTGTCGCCTTCGTACCAGCCGATGGAATCGCCGAGCCACCGCGCGATGGCGGAGGGGCCGTAGGCCTTCCGGACCTCCGCGGCGTTCCTGACCAGCGGGATGATGCGCGCGTCGTGGATCATCTCGACGACGATGATGACGTGGTCGGGCGTCTGCACGACCTGGAAGTTGTTGTTGTAGAGGCCGTTGAGCATCACCGGGCCGCCGGCATTGCCCATGACGACGCAGCGCTCGCCGGTGCCGCGCGACTCAGGGCCGAGATAGGCGCTTGCGGCGCCGCCGCCATTGGCGGATTTCGGCGCCTCGACGAGATCGACGAAGGGTTTGGCCGAGCCGGTCGCAGCGACGGTCTTCGCCTTGCTGGATGTCTTTGTCTTCGCAGGCGCATTGGCTTTTGAGGGAGCGTCGGCCGGAGGCTTGTAGCTTCCGTCGCGCGTAGCGTCGGGGCGCCAGGTGGCGAGCTTCTTGCGGCCGGCGTCGGACATCGGCACGCGGCCGTTGGGCGGATCGACGATCCAGGACGAGCGCAGTTCGCCCTTCACGGTGGCGATCTTCGAGCCGGGGTCTACCCAAACGGCGTTATAGTTGCCGACGCTGGGGAGCGCCTTGCCCTTTTCCGGCGCGCCCGTCGACTGGTCGGTGGGCTGTTTTTCGATCGCGGTGCGGGCGTTGTTGAAGTCCTTGTTTTCGATCGCGGCGGCTTCGGCGGGGGTGAGGACGAGCTTGTCGACGCCGGCGGGCCGCGTGAGCTTGGTGACGGAAGAGTTGGTCCAGGCGCCCTGGATGTCGGGCGCGCCCCAGCTTGTCTTCGGCGCTGCATAGGTCGCCTGCGCTTGTGCAGCGGGGCCGAGACCTAGCATCAGCGCTGCAAGTCCCGCGGCTGCAAACATGGATTTCATGATCGGCTCTCCCCAACGGTCGCGCCAGTTGGGCGATCTAAGCAGTCATTGCGGCGGGCGCCAATCTCCCCCGCGCGTCAGCGTTTGGGAGGGTGTTTCCCGTCTTGCACCAGCGTTGCGCGGAAAGGCCTAAGAGAGGCGGGGCGGTAGCGGGGGCGGACATCCACGGCATTGAGGCGCATGGCGACGGTGGGATCGAGCACACTGGCGGCAAAATCCGCCGTCGGCATGTCCTTGCGACGCTTGGCGACCCAGATCCGGCGCGAATAGATCGGGTAGTTCATGGGCGAGAGCGACTTCCAGAATTTCGGGTTGCTGATGCGGCCGTTGAAGACCAGGCCCGCCTTGCGCACGGCCTCGTCCAGCGGGCTCACGTCCTCGCCATAGGTTCCGTAGAAGCGCAGGCCGCATTCGGCGGCGCCTTCGGCCACCCATTTGAGCGGCGCGGCGGAGAGCGGGGAGCCTTCGCCACCGCCGATGTCGCCATGGGTGCCGATGAACCAGCGCTGCTGGTAGGCATGCCGGCCGGGCGTGCAGTGGGGGCGCTTGTTCGCCTCATCGACGCCTTCCCACAGCGTAGGCGGGAAGCCGAGACGGCGCTCATCGATGGCGACGGCGTGGCGGGCAGCGAGGACGCTCTCGCCGATCAACATGTTGTGGAAACCGAACTGCCTGTTGATGGTGCGGGCGAAGCCGCCGAGCGCGCTCGGCATGCCGCGCTGGCCCACCGTGTCGAAGATACCGAGATAAGTGATCTTCGGCGCCTCGTCGGACTGAATGCGCGTGCCATCGGCCGCGCGGGCGCCTTTGCCGTAGGCGATGAGGAAACTGCGGCGGGCTTTTTCGTAGTCGTCCTTCTCGAACTGCGTGGCTTTCGGGCCGGGCCGATTGCGGTAGAGGCGGAAAGCGTCCCAGGCGCGTTCGGCGTGGCGGCGACTGACGATGCCTGCGGCGCCGACGAGGCCGGCGAAGCTGCGCGCGCAGAAAGCGCCGCGGGAAAAGCCGAAGACGTAGATCTCGTCTCCTGCTTCGTAGTTGAATGCGAGACGGAGATAAGTGTCGACGATTGCATCCTCGAGGCCTTCGCCGAAGACGCCGCCGAGCAGCTTGTTGAGGCCCTCGGTAAGGCCATCCATGAACCCGTCCCTGCCGAGCGCATCGGTGTTCGAGCCGACGCCCTGGTTGTAGAGGACGATCTGCGGGATTTGCGTCCCATCCTTGAGCGTGTGGGTGTGGGCGACGCTGCGCGCGATGATGGCGATGTTGGTGGGATGCGTCTGGCGCAACTCCTGCCAGGTGCCGTCGAAACAGATGATGAAGCGTTTCATGGTCCCCGCGCCTCGAATCTGGCCGAGACTAGCGGAGCGCCAAGGCCATGTCAGCCGGGAGAAGACAGCAGGACTTCATCGCCGCGGGCGATGCGGCCGCCCTGCTCTATCGAGAAGTAGTTGCCCAGCGTGTCGCGGCCGAAATGCTGGCGCAGCAGGTCGAGGGTTTCGAGGTCGCGCTCGCCTGTCGAGGGATTCGCATGGGTGGCGACGCAGCGGACGATGGACTTGAACATCCTCAGCTTGGCGGGGCCGAACTGGTAGATGGCCTCGGCGGGGAGTTCATCCTCGGCCCAGGGCGCAAGGCCGTCGACGTAAATGTTGGCGCGGAAGCGTAGCGGATCGACTTCTGCGCCAGCCGCTTTGCCCAGCGCACGGACGCTGGCGAGGTTGATGACGGAGACATAGCCCTGCGGGTGGTCCATGAAGCGGTGGCCGGAGGCTGAAAGGACTTTCAGCTTGCCGGGCGCCTGCTCGCCCAGGAATGCCTGGAGGAATTTCGCGAGCGCTTCGCGGCCGTGCTCGGAATCGAGGCGCGTCTCGACGCCGAAGCCCGTGGCGTCGCCGATATGGAAGGTGACGCCGTCGGCGGCGAGGCGCGTGCGCAGCTTGGCCAGTTCCGGGAAGCGCGCGAGCACGGTGAACTTCATTTTCGAGATGTGACCCGGCTTGATCGGATCGAAGCCTGACGGGCCGACCTCGACGGCATATTGCCGGTCCTGCGGGAAATATTTTCCCGCCGTCAGCTCGACCTCGTTGAGAGGTTCGGGCGTCAGGCCCTTCACGGGGTGACGGAAAATGGAAGCAATTGTCGCGGTCATGGCTGAGCTATGCGGTAAGCCGCGAGGGTTAACAATGGCGCCCATGGCCGCTGCCGACTCGCTACAAAAAAATCGCGCATTGTTCGAGCGCTACTCGCTCAGTTCGGCCAAGCGCTCGGCCTGATCCGCTGCGATGAGGCCGTCGAGGAGCTCGTCGACCGAGCCTTCGAGGACTTCGGGAAGATTGTAGACGGTGAGGCCTTCGACGCGGTGGTCGGTGATGCGGCCTTGCGGGAAGTTGTAGGTGCGGATGCGCTCCGAGCGGTCGCCGGAGCCGACCTGGGATTTGCGCGCTGCTGAACGGGCAGCGTCCTTCATGCCGCGCTCCCGCTCGTAGAGGCGGATCTTGAGCTGCTCCATCGCCTTGCGGCGGTTCTCGTGCTGGGACTTTTCCGACGACGTGACCACGATATTGGTCGGCAGGTGCGTGATGCGAACGGCGCTGTCTGTCTTGTTGACGTGCTGACCACCGGCGCCGCTCGACCTGTAGGTATCGATGCGGATGTCCTGGTCCTTGACCTCGATGTTCACCTCTTCCGGCACAGGCAGCACGGCGACGGTGGCGGCCGAGGTGTGGATGCGGCCCGAGCCCTCGGTGGCGGGCACGCGCTGGACCCGGTGGACGCCGCTTTCGAACTTCATGCGGCCGAACACGCCCCTGCCCCTGAGTTCGGCGACCACTTCCTTGTAGCCGCCCATTTCGCCATCTGAGGCAGAGACGATCTCGACCTGCCAACCCCGGGCGGAGGCGTAGCGCTGGTACATGCGCCAGAGATCGCCGGCGAAGAGGGCCGCCTCGTCCCCGCCCGTGCCGGCGCGGACTTCGATGACGGCTGAGCCATCATCGTCCTTGTCCTTGGGCAGGAGCATGAGCTGCATCTCGCGCTCCATGTCCGGCAGCCTGGCCTTGATCTCGCCGCGCTCCTCGATCGCCATGTTGACGAACTCGCGGTCGGCGTCCGGATCCTCGATCAGCGCGTCGGCATCGGCGAGCTGGGTGCGCAGGCTCATCACCTCGCGCGCCTTTCCCACGACGGGGCGGAGTTCGGAATGATCGCGCGAAAGCTGGACGATCTCTTTCGAGTCCGTCGCAACGCCCATGCGCGCCTCGATCTGTTCGAAGCGGTCGATGATCTGGCGAAGGCGGGATTCGGAAAGCGCGGCCATGGGTCTCAAAGGGGAGTAGGGAATAGGGAGTGGGGAATAGTGACTACAAGGCCGGAACGCAACTCGCAGGCTGCTCCTCCTTATCCTCGTTTCCTATTCCCCACTCCCCATTCCCTATTCCCGGCTTTTTCGGCTCAATACACCATCAGCGCGTAGAGGTTCCGGCCCGCCAGAATCATCAGGACCAGCGAGCCTGCGGCGAAGATATAAAAGCGGAGGGGCACGAAATTGCTGGTCGCCTGGACGATGCTGTGGACGACACGGATGCCGACATAGATCCAGCACAGCGCCACACTGATCGGGTCGATGACGCCGACCAGGTGCGTGTAGATGGCGAGGGCGTAGAAGACGGTCGGCTGCTCGTGCAGGTGGTTGTAGTTGTCGGCGATCCAGTTGACCTTCTGCGGCAGCCTGCCGAGGTCTTCCTTGCCCTTCACCTTCGCCGGATCGATGCCGGCGGCGCGCATCGCGGGGATGCGGGTCATGTACATCCAGAACCACATCACGAAGGTCCACAGGATGAGCGCCAGTATCGGCGACGTCACGTTGTTCAGGTTGTCGAGCATTGTGTCCTCCCTGCCCCATTTCTGGGGCGCCGTTCCCGGGCGGGAGATAAGGAGATTGCGAGGTCGGACGCCAGCGGAATGTTGCGGTCAGGCCTCGCGGGGCGCCGCTGCGACTTCACGCAGGCAGGCCGGGCACAGGCAATCGGCGTATTGCGACTCGCCGGGCCTTGGCAGCGGCAGTCGATAAGGCTCAGCGGAACACCAGCAGGGGCCATCGAGATTGCAGCTGAACTCGGCGTCGCAGCGTTCGCAGACCGTGCGGCGGGCTTCGCTCATGCGCGCGAGCTTCGACGTCTTCGTCCCCTACGGCAAGGGCGCGTGGACAGGATGTGCGGAGAGGCGCTAGCGTTCATGCGGGGTTGAACAGCAGGACAGCGATCATGAGACTGAAGCTTCTTTCCTCCGGCCTCGCGGCGCTGGCGTTCGGCGCATGCGCAAGCGACGGTCCTCCAGCGTCGGGACCGGGCGCACCGAAGCTGGACCAGACGCCGATCGCGGCGCCGCGGTTCGGCGGTGGCGAGGAAGAGGCGATCCTGAAAGTGGTGGATGAGATCCTGCTGGCGATCGGCAATCATGACTACGCCAAGCAGGCCGAGATCTTCGTCGGCGAAGGCACGACCTATTTCCAGCGTCGGACGAAGGCGACCGGCGACGGACCCATCACGCGGCGGATGAACAGTGAGCTGTCGAAGCCTAGCCCGCAGGACGATCCGTTCATCGAGCGCTATTGGTCGCCGTCGGTGCAGGTGCGCGGCGGCATTGCGCAGGTGTGGGCGCCGTATGAGCTGCGCGACAACGGACAGGTCGTGCATTGCGGCATCGACGCGTTCGACCTGGTGAAGATCGACGGCCGCTGGCGCATCGGCAATGCGGTGTTCACGATGGAGCCGGATGCGTGCAACGAGCTGCGCCCGCCATCTGTTGGCGATATGCGGCCGAAGGACGGGTGGAAGGAAACGCCGAACCAGTGAGTTGGGGAGTGGGGAGTCGGGAATAGGGAGTAGAGAGTGGCTTCGTCTATTCGCTAATAGCTATTCCCCACTCCCTATTCCCTACTCCCTGGCGCGCAGCGCCTACAGCTCCGCGTAGTAGCGGCTCTCCGGCTCGCACGCGAGATGGACGGCGACCTGGGACCAAGAGCCGTCGCTCTGCAGGCCGGCGATGTGTTCGCGGTGGCGGTCTTCGCTGACCCAGGTTTCGACGAGGGTGAAGACGCACGGATCGTCCGTGCCCTGGTGGACGCGCACGGCCTTGCAGCCGGGGACGGATGGCAGCGTGGCCTTCACCGAGTGCATGATGTCGGTGAAGGCGACGAGGTTCTCGGGCTTTGCTGTGAAGGTGACGATCACGGTGACGGCCATGGAGGTATCTCCGGGGAGGATTGTCTCGTGAGATTGCCGCGTTCTACGACGCTTGCGTGACGGTGGATTGGGTAACGGGAATTAGGGATGGCGCCGGGGAGCGCTGAGCCCGTCCCCCCTTTGCCCATCCGCACAGGATGCAGCGGCCTGCCTCGACCGGACAAATGATTTTTTGTCGGCGCGCTCGGGAGCTTTCTTCTTTTGGGACGGTCGGTGAGCCCGAGCCCTCGTGGTTCGACGGGCGCGATCCCAGACTTCGTCAGGGATCGCTGCTCACCGGCCGAGCCTCACGTCTCCAGTTCGACATCCCAGTAGAGGTAGTCGAGCCAGGTGTCGTGCAAGTGGTTCGGCGGGAATTTCCGGCCCATCTCCTGGAGCTGGAACGTGGTTGGGCGATGCGGACGCATGTGCGGCTGCATGCCGATCTCGCGCGCGAAGCGTCCGCCCTTGCGGAGGTTGCAGGGGCTGCACGCGGCGACGATGTTCTCCCAGCTCGTGCGTCCGCCTTTCGACCGCGGGACGACATGGTCAAAGGTGAGGTCCTCGGGCGAGCCGCAGTAGGCGCACTTGAAGCCGTCGCGCAGGAAGACGTTGAACCGCGTGAAGGCGGGCGACCGGTCCTGCTTGACGAACTCGCGCAGCGCGATGACCGACGGCAGCCGCATCGTCAGCGACGGCGAGTGCACGTACTGGTCGTACTCGGCCACCACGTCGACGCGTTCGAGGAAGACGGCTTTCACCACCTCCTGCCACGGCCAAAGCGACAGCGGATAGTAGGACAAAGGCCGGAAATCGGCGTTCAGAACAAGCGCTGGGCAACCATTGGGCGCGTGCGAAATCACTTCCGCCATGCGACGTCCATTCGTCCATAGGGGCCGGGTCTGAGTGCCAAACAGGACCGGCCTAGCTCTCCAGTTGCGCCACGTGGCTCCAGCAACCGGAGTAATCGATTCTCTGACATAACATCGTGACAGGGACGCGTCATGTCCAGTCACGCCCTGAATATCGTGCTTTTTCGGGAATTGCGTGGTTTTAAGGCTGCGGACAAACGCTGTCAGACGCCGCCGCGCTGCGCTTCGCGGGCGGCGTTGATGTAGGACCACAGCATGTGGGCGGCGACGCCCCGATAGGGACGCCAGCGTTCGCCGGTCTTGAGGAACTTCTTCGGCGGATGGCGTTTCCGCTCGCCGGCAATCATCCGGTAGGCCTCCGAGAGGCCGATGTCGGCGTGGGGGAAGACGTCCCAGCGGCCAAGGGCGGACATCAGGTAGACGTCCGCCGTCCACGGGCCGATGCCCTTCACGGCGACCAGTTCGGCCTGCGCATCTGCATCCGACGCCCTGGTTACCCGTTTCAGGTTGAGGCTGCCGTCCTCGATGGCGGTGGCGATCGAGCGGATGTGGGAAATCTTCGGCCGCGACATGCCGCAGGCGCGCAGCGCGTCGATGTCGGCGGCGAGCACGGTCCCCGGCGTCACCTTGCCGAGGAGGACTTCCACCCTGCCCCAGATCGTGCCGGCGGCTTTGGTGGAGAGCTGCTGGTAGGCGATGATGCGGGCGAGACCGGCATAGCCGCCTGGGCGCACCCGCCATTCAGGCACACCGACATAGTCATAGGCGGCTTCGATGATGGTGCATTGCTTCGCGAGATCCTTGACGGCTCGGGTGAGCTGCTTGCGGTCGGTGACGTCGAGCGTGGCGGTAGGAACGGCCTTCGGCATGGCGGGACTGAAGACGAAGAGAGGGCGAGGCGCAATACCTGCCACTTGCTGACAGGCCGCGCGCCGCACCCTATGATCCGGCCAGGGCCTGGAGGGCCCGGCCATGAAACAGTCGCCAATCCGGAAGCTTCGCAGGGACCGCTCGCGGCTGGCGCAGGAGCTGGCGCTGGCCCAGGGCACCGGCGACAAGGCCGGGGCCGCGATCGCGTCGAAGAAGATCAGCGACCTCGACAAGGAGATCGCGGCGCTGGAGAAGAAGGCCGGAACGTAGGGTCTCCGGCTAGCACCAAAGGCACCAGTGATAGGGCGGCCGGAAGAAAGTTATCAGGCGCCCACAGGTGATGATGCCCAGCCAGCAGGCAAGCGAGATGAAGGCGATCGCGCGAGCGCGGGTGATGGGCAGGCCGTCCGGGCCGGTCGCGTTCACCGCCGTCGCCGTCGTCAGATAGAAGACAACCATGTTGGCGCCGGCGAGGCCCATCAGCGTCATCTTGGTCTGGAAGGCGGGATTGTAGAGATACTGGCCGGGCGCGGTCATGAAGAAAAGAAAGCCGGTGATGGCGCACATCACCCAGCCGGCGACCCCGAACGGGACGAGGCGATGCAGCGCCTTCATCGTAACGCCCTTCGCCACGCCCATCATGCGCAGGTCGAACATTCCGACCGAGGCCATCAGCAGGCAGAGGCCGGTGAAGTGAACGATCTCGGCAATGGGCCAGCCCCATTTCGAGTTCATCAGCGCAAAAATGCCGGTGTCGATGCCGAAGCGCTCGAGTGCAGGGACGGAGAAGATGGGGTCGGGCTGCATTACGACACCATCAGCAAGCTGTAGGTGTAGAGCAGCAGCTTGCCCCCGGCGACGCCGCCGATCCACAGTACGGCCGCGCCGAGGCCCATCCAGCGGCTGTAGGCCGGCAGCGGCTCGCCGCTCGCGGCGATTGGAAAGAGGCGGCGGGCGATCTCGCGGATCATCAGACCCGCAGCGATCAGGCAGGCGAACTTGAAGGCAAAGACAGGATTGGTGAGGGCCTTGGCGGGATAACCAATCAGCAGGAAGACGCCCGAGACGGCCGCCAGCGCGAGGCCGACCCACATCACCGGGAAGAAGCCGCGGAACTTCTCAAGCGCCGCGCCCCTGGCGAAGCCGATGGTGCGCAGGCTGATCGCCAGCCCGCCGCCGACCAGCAGCCCCATGCCGAGCGAATGGAAGATCAGGACGATGAAGTACGCGTAGAAGTCCTCGCGCATATAGATGCTGAGGGGCGTCTGCTCGATCCAGGCGAAGACCGGGTCCATCGCGGCGGAAGGTGGCACGGCGTCATTGCGCCGGCCAAGTGGCGGCAATCAATTCAACGTCAGCCCAAGCTCAGGCCGCCGCGTAGGCCCGCTTGAACTGGCCGAAGGAGATGAGCTTCTGGCCGGCTTCGTCCCACAGCGACAGCCCGGCGAGGCGGATGCTCTCGAACAGGCGGATACGGCCGACTTCCTTCAGCTTCGGATGGTGCCGGAGCACTGTCTGCAGACGATAGAAGGGAATGCGGCTGCTGACGTGGTGGACGTGGTGGACGCCGATATTGCCGGTCATCCAGCGCAGCACGACAGGAAGGTCGTAGTGAGAGGAGCCGTGCAGGGCGGATTCGGTGGCGTCCCATTCGGGGCGGCGGGCCCAGTAGGTGTCCTCGAACTGATGCTGGACGTAGAACAGCCAGACGCCCGTAGAGGCGGCGATCAGCAGGGTCGGCACGTAGAGGAATACGATGGTCTCCCATCCGCCGAGCCAGAGCAGGGTGCATACGGTGGCGGCGATGGCTACGTTGGTGCCCATCGCGCTGACCCACGGGCGCCAGCCTTCCTTCATCAGGCCGACCGGCAGGCGCTGCTGCAGGAAGAAGACGAAGAACGGCCCGGCCACGAACAGGACGAGCGGGTTGCGGTAGAGCCGGTAGCCGAAGCGCTTCAGCGGCGTGAGCGCGCGATACTCTTCGACAGTCAGCGTCTCGATGGCGCCAACGCCGCGGCGGTCGAGGTCGCCGGAGGTGGCATGGTGGATCGCATGCTCGCGGCGCCAGCAATCGTAAGGCGTCAGCGTGAAGACGCCCATGATGCGGCCGATCCAGTCGTTCAGCCATGGCGAGTTGAAGAAGGCGCGGTGACCGCAATCGTGCTGGATCATGAACAGGCGCACGACGAAACCGCCGGCGGGAATGGAGAGCAGCAGGGCGGCCCACCAGAGGCCGAAGTCGAGCGCGATCCAGGCGGCGGCCCAGACGGCGGCGAGCGGCGCGGCGCTTAGCGCGATCTCGGCAAAGGAGCGCCAGGTGTTCGGGCGCTGGTAGGGGGCGAGGATTTCGCGCAGGCCCTGCGCGGGAGTGCTGTCAGCGGTCACGTGGCTCAACTGGGCAAGAGGGTAATGAAACGGGCGGCGATCTAATGGGTTGCGAACATTTGGCGGTGCAACCGCCCCGCAGCGATTCTTCGTCCGACACGACGGTAGCGGGACCCTCGATAACCAATTCCTAACACCGGAACCCGCCCAAAACGAGGCACAAGGCGCCGCACCCCAAACTGCTGGAAGAACAAGCAAAATCGCTGCACGGCGCCCATTTCGTGGCCCGGTTCTGTGCGATGGGCGACTCTTCTTGACGCACCCTACCCCTGCCTCTACCTAGCGTCCGTTTGTTTGCGCCCCATGTCTGATTCCGAATGGCCGAGTCGCGCCGGCCGCTTTGGAGGCGTCTCCCATGACCCAGAAACCCACCGGCGCGATCGCGCTCGAAGACGGCACGATCTTCTGGGGCCACGGCCATGGTGCTACCGGCATTGCAGCAGGCGAGCTGTGCTTCAACACGGCGATGACCGGCTACCAGGAGATCCTGACCGATCCGTCCTATGCCGAGCAGATCGTACTCTTCACCTTCCCGCACATCGGAAATGTCGGCACCAACCCGGACGACCAGGAAGAATCCTCCCAGCAGGGCGTGATCGCGGCGCGGGGCGCGGTGTTCAGGGCGCCGCCGACCCTGCCGTCGAGCTGGCGGTCGGTGGACACGCTGGGCGAATGGCTGGTGAAGCGGAACATCATCGGGCTTTCCGGCATCGACACGCGGGCGCTGACGCGGCGTATCCGCGAACTGGGCATGCCCAAGTCGGCCATCGCGCACGACCCGGCGGGCAAGCTGGACGGGGCGGCGCTGGTGAAGGCGGCCAAGAGCTGGAAGGGCGTCGAGAACGCCGACCTCGCGATCAACGTCACTTCGGGCCAGCGGTTCGATTCCGTCGACGGGCTGTGGAAATTGGGCTCGGGCTTCGCCAAGGGCGGCAAGGAACGCTCTCACGTCGTGCTGATGGATTTCGGCGTGAAGAAGAACATCCTGCGCAACCTCTCGGCCGTCGGCGCGAAAGTGACGGTCGTTCCGGCCAAGACGAAGGCGGAAGACATCCTGGCCCTCAAGCCGGATGGCGTGGTGCTGTCGAACGGCCCGGGCGATCCGGCGGCGACGGCGATCTATGCCGGGCCGGAGATCAAGAAGCTGATCGAAAGCGGCGTGCCGATCCTCGGCATCTGCCTCGGCCACCAGATGCTGGCGCTGGCGCTGGGCGCCAAGACCAAGAAGATGCCGCAGGGCCACCATGGCGCAAACCATCCGGTGAAGGACTTCACCACCGGCAAGGTTGAGATCGTCTCGATGAACCACGGCTTCACCGTGGACGTCGCAACGCTGCCCAAGGGCGTCGAGGAATCCCACAAGTCCCTTTTTGATGGGACAAACTGCGGCCTCAGCGTCGCCGGCAAGCCGATCATCTCGGTGCAGCACCACCCGGAAGCGAGCCCGGGGCCGCAGGATTCCTTTTACCTGTTTGAACGCTTCGCGAAGATGATGGCGGAGCGGCGCGCCTAGACGCGCAACCGTTCACGGCGATTCACACACGTCACCAGCGATTCATCTGTCTCACCGGAATCTTTAGGTGGACTGGACGTTTTTTCATGCGCGTGCAGACCAGATTTTTTACTACCGCGTGGCAGCGTGTCCCGGACTGGAACAAAGCAGCCCAGCCGGAAACCCGCATGTCGATCGATCACACCGCCGACATCCACGCGCGTATCGCAGCAGCCGACGCGGCCCTGCGCGCTGTCGGCCAGCAGCATTCGCCTGCGCTGCGCCATGTCGACATCGCGGTGCTGATCCCCTGCTACAACGAGGCCTCGACCGTCGGCGATGTCGTGAAGTCGTTCCGCGTCGCGCTGCCGAATGCGCGCATCTATGTCTATGACAACAACAGCCACGACAACACCGCCGCCGTCGCGCGCGAGGCCGGCGCGATCGTTCGCCGCGAGCCGCTGCAGGGCAAGGGTCACGTCGTGCGCCGCATGTTCTCGGACATTGAGGCCGACGTCTATGTGATGGTGGATGGCGACGCGACTTATGATGCGGCCGCTGCCCCGCGCCTGGTGAGCCGCCTGCTTGAGACGCAAGCCGACATGGTCGTCGGCGCGCGGATCACCAGCGAGAAAGAGGCCTATCGGGCCGGGCATCGCTTCGGCAACCAGATGCTGACGGGCCTGGTCTCGTGGATCTTCGGCGACCGTTTCGGCGACATGCTGTCGGGCTATCGCGCCTTCTCGCGGCGTTTTGCCAAATCGTATCCGGCGCTGGCCTCCGGCTTCGAGACCGAGACGGAGCTGACGGTCCATGCCCTCGAACTCGACATGATCACGGCCGAAGTGCAGACCGCCTATGGCGCGCGCCGCGTCGGCTCGGTGTCGAAGCTGTCGACCGTCAAGGACGGCTTCCGCATTCTCGCCACCATCGGCCGCCTGATGCGCGACGAGCGGCCGCTGATGTTCTTCGGCGCGATTTCGGGCTTCGTCATGCTGACGGCGCTGGGTCTCGGCGCACCGGTCATTTTCGAATACTTCGGCACCGGCCTGGTGCCGCGCTTCCCGACCGCCTTCCTGTGCGGGACGCTTGCGGTGCTGTCCTGCATCAGCCTTGTGTCGGGCGTGATCCTGGAAACTGTGGCGCTCGGCCGCCGCGAAATGAAGCGGCTGGCCTACAATCAGGTCGAAAGCCTGGCGGCGAAGCTGGAGCGTTTCGAGGAGACCCGGCTCACCCTCACCTCGCTGCGCTCGCAGGCGCTCGCCGAGAATCCGCCGGTCTATGGCGCCGGAAAGCAGCGCCGCCGGGCGCACTAGTAGGCTTGCCTCGGACGGCCTCACCGGCCATTTAGGGGGCATGTCCGAGCCGCATCCTGAATCCAAACTGCAGATTCGCATCGTGCCGGTGACGCCGTTGCAGCAGAACTGCTCGCTGATCTGGGACACGGCGACCAAGCACGCGGCCTTCGTCGATCCGGGCGGCGACATCGAGACGCTGGTGGGCGCGCTCGATCATTTCGGCCTTACGCTCAAGAAGATCTGGCTGACGCATGGCCATATGGACCATGCCGGCGCCGCCGCCGAGCTGCGCGAGCGCACTGGCGTGTCCGTGGAAGGCCCGCACAAGGACGACCAGTTCTGGCTCGACCAGATCGAGGCCGCCAATCGCAAGTACGGCATCGAGGGCGGCCGCAACGTGACACCGGACCGCTATCTCGAAGACGGCGACACGCTGGAGCTGGAAGGCGTGACGTTCGACGTCTCGCACTGTCCCGGCCACACGCCGGGGCATGTCGTGATCCACAATCGTGACGCGAAGCTCGCGTTCGTCGGGGATGTGCTGTTCGCCGGCTCGATCGGGCGCACCGATTTTCCGCGCGGCAATCACCAGCAGCTCATCGACTCGATCACCGGCAAGCTCTGGCCGCTGGGCGACGATATGAGGTTCGTGCCGGGGCATGGGCCGACATCGACCTTCGGACAGGAGCGGGCGACCAATCCGTTTGTCGCGGACGCCATCACCGGCTATGGCGGCGCGGCCAAAGGCGAGGCCTCGACTTTCGACCAGAAGACGGCAAAGCGATACACCTAGGCGCCCACCTCGGGGGACACGATGAGCTGGAACCTGTTCGGAAAAAAGAAGCTGCACGTGCTGGCGGCCAGCAGGAACGACGCGGTGCGTCAGGCGCTTGCCGAGCGTCACGACGACGGCTCCGCCGTGCGCCACGTCATCCACTTTGCTTATCCGGACACCGATACTAACCTTTCGATGCGTACGCAGATCATGGCCGACCTCAAGGCGCGCGGCTTCGAAGTGAGGGACGCGGCGGCGGACAATGGCGTCGTGTTCGAGCACCACCGCGCGGTAGCCGCTGACGATTTCGATGACTTCACCGACGACCTGGAAGCGTGGTTCAGGGAAGGCGGCTGGAAATATGACGGCTGGGAATGCGCCGTGATTTCGCGCCGGAACTAGCCGGCCTACAGTCTTGTGACGTTGGCGCACGTTGCCTGGCAGGCGCGTTTGAGCGATGCCTCACGTGAAGTCAGGGATCGCGCCATGAAATCTGCCACAGCCGGACTGGTCGCTATCGCGATCGCTCTCACGCCTGCACCTGCCTTTGCGTGGGGCGCGGCGGGGCATGAGCTGGTGAGCGGCGTGGCAATCGACGCGCTGTCCAAGGATCTGCCGGCCTTCCTCAAGACCAAGACGGCGCGCTGGCAGATTTCCCTGCTCGGCCGCGAGCCGGACCGCTCGCGCGGCGCCGGCAGGACGCATGACTGGGAGCGCGACAGCGCCCACTACATCAACATTGGCGATGATGGCCTCGCGGAAGGCATCTTCTCTCTCGACAACTTGCCGGCCGGGCGCTCGGATTTCGACGCGGCCTACCGCCTGAAAGAGATCAAGCCACCGGCGCCCGGCTATCTGCCCTACGCGATGATCGATGGCTGGCAACAGATCGTGAAGGATTTCGGTTACTGGCGGACCAGCAAGGTCGCGATGAAGAACGCAAGGAGCGCCGCCGACCGTGCCTTCTTCAAACAGGACATGCAGCTTCGCGAGCTGATCCTCATCCGCGACATCGGCGTGTGGAGCCACTTCGTAGGCGACGGCAGCCAACCGCAGCACGTCTCAACGCACCACGATGGATGGGATCAGTATCCGGATCCGATGACCTATCCGCCTCCGGGCCAGCCGCCGGAGATCAGGGGGATCCATGGCTATTTCGAAGGGCCCTTCGTGAAGGCGAACATCACGGCGGCGCAGATCAAGGCGGCGATGACGCCCTATCGCGACTGCGCCTGCACCATCGACAAGCGCGTGCCGGAATATCTCAAGACGACGCTGAGCTTCATCAAGCCGCTCTATGAGCTGGTGAAAGCTGGAGACATCAAGACCGCATCGCCTGCCGCGAAGGACTTCACGACGAAACGCCTTGCGGCCGGCGCGAGCGAAGTGCGCGACATGATCGAGGATGCATGGAAGGCCAGTGCGACATCGACCGTGGGCTGGCCCAACATCAATGTCGCGGACGTCGAAAGCGGCAAGGTGATCCTAACGCGCGACAGCTACGGCTCGGACTGATCAGCCGCGCATGAGATGTTCGGCCAGCGCCGCGTAGGCTGGCAAGGACACGCGATCGAGCACGCTGTTGCCGTTGGCGGCTATCGGGTGCGAGGCGAAACGCGCGATCACCAGCTCCGCCTTCGGTGCGATCCAGCAGACCTGACCGTGAATACCGCGCGCGGTATAGGCCCCCAGCGCGTTGTGCGAGACCCACCACTGGCTGCGATAGCTCCAGCCCGGCAGCGTGACATAGCCGGCCTTGGCGAAGTGGTCGCGATTGCCGCCGCCGCTGATGTCGGCGACGACTGCTTCCGGCACGATCTGCTGGCCGTTGAACGCGCCGTTGAGCCGCATCATCTCGCCAAACCTCGCAAGATCGCGAAGCGTGAGATTGAGTGCGGCGCCGGCCATCGCCATCCCGATCCGGTCGATGGCAACGTAGGCGTCCTCCTCGGCGCCGAGGCGCTGCCAGATCCTTTCTGAAAGAAGCTGGGGAATGGAGGTATCGGCCGCGCGCTGGACGATCCAGGAAAGGACTTCGGTATTGCAGGTCTTGTAGGCGAAGGCCTGTCCATGCTCGCCGGACTTCTTCAACCGGCGCACAAAATCGAAGATCGTCGTCGGACCGGTGTAGCCTGCGGGCTGCGAACGGAAACCGGCGGCAACCGAGTAGGCGCGCACCTCGGCATTCGGATCGACATAGTCCTCCGAATACTGAACGCCGACGATCATATCCATAACCTGGCGCACGGTCGCGTCGCCATAGGCGCCGCCAGCGAGTTCGGGGACATAGCGCACCACCGGCGCTTCGGGGTCGAGCGCGCTCTCGTGCGCCAGCATCGCCGCGAGAAGCCCAACAAAGGATTTGGTAACCGACATGGCGATGTGAGGAAGCTGCGGTTCCAGCGCGCCGAGATAGCGTTCGTAGACGATGACGCCCCGGTGAAGGACCAGCAGGCCATCGGTGAACATTGTGTCGACCGCCTGACCCCAGCTTGTCGCCTCGCCGTCCAGCGTGGTGAAGGGTACGGCGTCGAGATCATCGCGCAGAGCGTACGGCAGGGTGCTGGCCGCGCCGCGGCCGCGCCAGATGCTGGCGGTGGCTTTCAGTTCGCGCTGACGGCTGAACGCCCAGCGGATGTTGGGAAAGCGCGAACTCGTATCGTCGTCGAAGCGGATCGTGGCTTCGGCGCTGGGCGGAAAGCCCTGCATCAGTTTGCGCGCCCTGGGATCTGTCGCCGCAGCGTCCAGCTTCTCGCTCATGTCGATATCTTTCGCGTGGGCGCTTAAGGGTTGATCTCTGCCGCGCTCGCTTTGCCGGCGGCTTCGATTACATAGGCATAGAACCGGGCCGCCCGCTCCAGCCCTTCGGTGGAGATGCTCGCCAGCGTGTCGCCGCTGGTGTGGTAGAGCGGTCCGGAGTGGATGCCTTGCATGCGCGCCACGTTGAGCGGAGCATAGCCGCCGAGATCGCCCGGCACGGCGTTCACGATCTCCGGCCGGATGGCGAAGCCATAGCGCTCGGCAGCGGCCTTCACGGTGGAGATGAGGAAGGGCGAAGAATTCGAGATGCCGAAATTCTTCGGCTCCTCGTCCGTGTTGACGATCCATCCGGGCACTGCCTCGATCCGGAATTGCGCGAGATGTTCGAGGTTGATGACCAGCTTCACGCGCTTCATCAGATCGGGATTCATGTTCACCACACTGGCCGGCCCGTTCATGCCTGAGCTGTGATGGCCGCCCGATCCGACGAACAACAGCGTCCGCGCGGGCTTGTGGGCGGACACGGAGAAATAGCGTGCGAGGCCGACCAGCACGCCGACGCCATCGGCATTGTCGCCTGCCCCGTCGAACCAGGAATCGAGGTGTGCGTTGACGATGATGATCTCGCTACTGGTTCCAGGGATGAGGCCGATCACATTGTCGGCCTGCAGGCCCGTTTTCGTCTCGGCGTCGAGCGTGAGTCGCAGCCGCACGTCTGGCGCGTTCTTTTCCTTCGCTGCTTTGATGGCGTCCGACAGGAAGACGCCGTCCGCTCCGCCGATGTTGAAGCACGGCCCGCCGCACTGACCGAAGTCGAAGACATGCATGTTGCCGGCCTGCTCGACCCACGTGATCACCGCGACGGCGCCGGCGGCGATCAGCTTCTGCGAGGACTCGCGGACCTTCGTTCGCTCGGAATAGGCCCCGGTCGAGGGGCGCGTGTGCTGGAGCGCGATCTTGCCGGAGACGCCATCCGTCGAGACTTCACCGGCGTCGCCCACATAGGTCACCGCCGCTTCGATCGGCGTCGGGATGAGGGAGCGGCTGACCGGAACGGCGGAGGCGAGACGCACGTCGATGGTCTGGTCGCCATAGGCCGTGTTGGCGAGCGCGCGGACTTCCCAGGTCTTCGGCCACCAGAAATCGCCGGTCGCCTTGTAGGTCTGCTGCTGCACGCCCGCGAGGCCGACGGCCTGGAATTCGCTCTTCAGCCATTCGGCGGTTTCGATCTCGGACTGGAAGCCCGAGATGCGCCCCCACATCTGGTTGCCTTCCTTGCGCATGTTTTGCGCGAAGCCGATCACCTGCTCGACCGAGGTCTGGATGCGTGGCCCGGTGAGCGCGCCGCGGCCTTCCGCTTCGCCGGCCGGGACGAGGGGCGCCGCGATCTTTGCGCCTGCTGGAGGCGTGACGGCGGGATCGGCCAGCGTGACCGACGGGATGAGACCGAACCAGGCAGGCCTGAGATCCCCCGGCTTCTCGACTTGTCCTACGCTGCCGCAGGCCGCGCAGATCAGCGCCAATGAAACGCCAAGCGCGATGTACCGTGACATTGGAGAAGCTCCCCTGCGCGTAAGGTCCAGACGGCCACGCTAGACTTGACGCAAGATAGGCTCAATCGCCGATACGTCGACGCAAACCCGGATCCGCGGCAGGCGTCGCCTGGGGACCATCATAATGGCAAGCCCACACCTGCGCCTGGCTGGCGCAGACGACCTTGGCGCAGCCCACCGCTTTGGCCGCGGGCGCGACCATGCGAGCGTATTGCTCGCAGATGCTGGACTTGCGGCAGGCGGCCGTCGCCAGATCGTAGTCGCCGCGGCCGGCAGACCATTCCGAGACTACGAAGGAAGCGCTGATATCCTGCGCCTTAGACCCACCGCCGAAGCGACGCAGCGGCGAGTTCCAGTAGACGCTGACATTGCCGTGCTTCGCTGCCTTGTAGACGGCGGACTGGGTGCAGGCGCCGCCCATCGCCTTGACGGTGGCGTCGGCCCTTGCCGCGAGCGCGCCCGACCAGGTGAGCGATGTAAGGCCAAGGCGCGCGCGGGCCTCGTTCTGGGCAGCCAGTATGCCGGCCATCGCCTTGGGTTCGAGATTGGGATTGTGCGCGGGAATGGCGGGGGTCTCGGTCCGCATGGAACCGGACGTGGCCGAACTGGCGGCCGGAAGCGAGCTAGCCGACTGCGAACCGCGCAAGGTGACCTGCGCGGCGGCGGCCCCGGCGAGCGCCAGGAGACCCAGCGCCAACCATGAACTCACAACTATCCGTCTCATACCCCGGCCTACCGGTGCGCCTTCCAATCCGCCCGAATAGCACAGTCGGGTGGTCCACGTTGTCTTATGTGCCGCTGAGGTGCGAATTAAGGGCAAACAATGTTCGATTCGCGCGGATTCAACCGTCGGCAGGTGCGACGGTTGCAGGGTTGCACCACCCCCAACGCATCGCTAAACCCCGACGCAATTTGCCGTCCCCCAGCAGTCCGGTGACATGCCCAAGCGCACAGACATCAAGTCCATCCTGGTCATCGGCGCCGGGCCGATCGTCATCGGCCAGGCGTGCGAATTCGACTATTCGGGCGTGCAGGCGATCAAGGCGCTGAAATCGGAGGGTTACCGGGTCATCCTGGTCAACTCCAACCCCGCCACCATCATGACCGATCCGGAACTGGCGGACGCAACCTACATCGAGCCGATCACGCCGGAGATGGTCGCCAAGATCATCGAGAAGGAGCGGCCGGACGCACTGCTGCCGACCATGGGCGGGCAGACGGCGCTGAATTGCGCGCTAAGCCTGCAGAAAATGGGCGTGCTCGACAAATACAAGGTCGAGATGATCGGGGCCAAGGCCGAGGCGATCGAGAAGGCCGAGGACCGCAAGAAGTTCCGCGAGGCAATGGACAGGATCGGGCTGGAGAGCCCGCGCTCGGCCATCGTCGCCTCGCCAGAGATTTCGAATGTGAATGGCAAGGTCACGTACGACCTCAAGGCCGGCTTCATCGAGGCGATGAAGCAGATGGAGATCGTCGGCCTGCCCTGCATCGTGCGGCCGGCCTTCACGCTCGGCGGCCTCGGCGGCGGCGTCGCCTACAACCGCCAGGAGTTCGAGGACATCGTAACGCGCGGCCTGCAGATGTCGCCGGTCAGCCAGGTGCTGATTGACGAGAGCCTGCTCGGTTGGAAGGAATTCGAGATGGAGGTCGTCCGCGACAAGGCGGACAACTGCATCATCATCTGCTCCATCGAGAACGTCGACCCGATGGGCGTGCACACCGGCGACTCGATCACCGTGGCGCCGGCCCTGACGCTGACCGACCGCGAATACCAGGTGATGCGCAACGCATCGATTGCTGTTCTCCGCGAGATCGGCGTCGAGACCGGCGGGTCGAACGTGCAGTTTGCCGTCAATCCTGACAATGGCCGCCTGGTCATCATCGAGATGAACCCGCGCGTGTCGCGCTCCTCGGCACTGGCGTCGAAAGCGACCGGATTCCCGATCGCGAAAATCGCGGCGAAACTAGCCATCGGCTACACGCTGGACGAACTCACCAACGATATCACAGGCGTGACGCCCGCATCGTTCGAGCCGACGATCGACTACGTCGTCACCAAGATCCCGCGTTTCGCTTTCGAGAAGTACAAGGGCGCGGACCCTTACCTCACGACGCAGATGAAGTCGGTCGGCGAAGCGATGGCTATCGGCCGGACTTTCCAGGAATCTCTCCAGAAGGCGTTACGCTCGCTTGAGACAGGCATTTCCGGCTTCGACGAGCAGGTCATTCCCGGCGGCGGTGATCGCAACTCCCTGATCGCGTCTGTCTCGCGCGCGACCGAGAAGCGTTTGCTCAATGTCGGACAAGCGCTGCGCGACGGCATCTCGGTCGACGAGATTCACAACGCGTCCAAAATCGACAAATGGTTCCTGCGGCAGATCGCGGAGATCATCGAAGAAGAAGCCGCGATCAAGCGCAACGGCCTGCCGGCCAGCGCCGAAGACTGGACGCGCATCAAGGCGATGGGCTTTTCGGACGTGCGCCTCGCGAAGCTGACAGGCGGCAAGGAACTCGATGTCCGCGCCAAGCGCCACAAGGCCGGCGTGCGACCCGTGTTCAAACGCATCGATACCTGCGCGGCGGAGTTCGCGGCGCGCACGCCCTATCTCTACTCCACTTATGAAAGCGGCTGGATCGGACAGGATGGCAAACCGCTGCCGCCGCAGAACGAGGCCGAACCGAGCAAGCGCCGCAAAGCGATGATTCTCGGCGGCGGACCCAACCGCATCGGCCAGGGCATCGAGTTCGACTATTGCTGCTGCCACGCCGCCTTCGCCATGGCCGACATGGACATCGAGTCCATCATGGTGAACTGCAACCCCGAGACCGTCTCGACTGACTACGACACCTCCGATCGCCTCTACTTCGAGCCGCTGACGCTGGAAGACGTGACCGAGATCATCCATGTCGAGCAGTCGGCGGGCGATTTCCTCGGCGTCATCGTGCAGTTCGGCGGCCAGACGCCACTGAAGCTGGCGCAGGGCCTCAAGAAATCCGGCGCGCCGATCCTCGGCACGACGCCCGATTCCATCGACCTCGCCGAAGACCGCGAGCTGTTCTCGAATCTGCTCGACAAGATCGGCCTCAAGCAGGCGCCCGGCGCCATTGCCCGCACCGACGAGGAAGCCGTCGCCGCCGCCAACCGTATCGGCTATCCGGTGATGCTGCGCCCCAGCTTCGTACTCGGCGGCCGCGCCATGGAGATCGTGCACGACGAAGCCGACCTGAAGCGTTACGTGCGCGAAGCCGTGCAGGTCTCGGGCGACACACCGTTGCTGGTCGACCGCTATCTCTCGGACGCCATCGAAGTCGATGTCGACGCCATGTCGGACGGCGTCACGACGCACGTCGCCGGTATCATGGAACACATCGAGGAAGCCGGCATCCATTCCGGCGACTCGGCCTGCTCGATCCCGCCCTACACGCTGGGCAAGGAGATCATCGACCGCCTCGCCGATCAGGCGCGCAAGCTCGCCAAGGCGCTCAACGTCAAAGGCCTGATGAACGTGCAGTTCGCGGTGAAGGGCGACGAGATCTACGTGCTCGAAGCCAACCCGCGCGCCTCGCGCACCGTACCCTTCGTTGCGAAAGCGATCGGCAAGCCGTTCGCCGCCCTCGCTGCCAAGGTGATGGCCGGCGCGAAGCTGGAGTCGTTCGGCCTCGGGCCGGGTCCCATCAAAGGTCCGCGCTGGGCGGTCAAGGAAGCCGTGTTCCCCTTCTCGCGTTTCCCGGGCGTCGATCCCCTGCTGGGACCGGAGATGCGCTCGACCGGCGAGGTCATGGGTCTCGATACGAGCTTCGACGCCGCCTACCTCAAAAGTCAGATCGCAGCCGGAATGTCCCTGCCGGACAAGGGATGCGTCTTCATTTCCGTACGCGAGGGCGACAAGGCGGCCATCGAGGCGCCGGCGCGGGATATTGCCGCGCTGGGCTTCACCATCATCGCGACAGCTGGAACCGCGCAGTACCTTTCCGGGCGCGGCATCGCCGTGAAAAGGGTGAACAAGGTGCTGGAAGGCCAGCCGCACGTGCTCGATTCGCTGATCAACGGCCAGGTCCAGCTGGTGTTCAACACCACCGAAGGCGCCCAATCCCTGCTGGACTCCGCATCAATCCGGCGCGCGGCCCTGCAGCATGGGATACCCTATTATACAACGATATCCGGGGCGCGGGCGGCCGTGCAGGCCATCAGGGCGTTAAAGACACGCCCGCTTGAAGCCGGGGCGCTTCAGACCTACTCTTGAATGTTCGTGATCGCGTCGGTGTTGCGACCATCACGAACGATTCCGTGTAATTTCGGGCATTGAAACAGGACTACTATGCAGCGCATTCCCATGACGGCGGACGGCTTCCAGGCCCTCCATGCCGAATTGAAAATCTTGAAGTCCGAGGAACGCCCGGCGATCATCGCGGCGATTGCGGAAGCGCGCAGCCATGGCGATCTCTCGGAAAATGCGGAGTATCATGCCGCCAAGGACAAGCAGAGCTTCATCGAAGGCCGCGTGCTGGAACTCGAAGACAAGCTGTCGCGCGCCGAGGTGATCGACACGTCCCGGCTTAGAGGCACGACCGTGAAGTTCGGCGCCACCGTCAAGGTGAAGGACGAGGATACGGGCGACACCTTCGTCTACAAGATCGTCGGCGAGGACGAGGCCGATGTCGCCAAGAAGAAGATTTCCATCTCCTCGCCCATCGCCCGCGCGATGATCGGTAAGGAAGAAGGCGACACGGCGGACGTCTCTGCCCCGGGCGGCGCCAAGTCGTTCGAGATCGTTTCCATTAGCTGGAAATGAAGGCCGGGCCTTCGGTCTGGGCGGTCGCCGACGGGCGCGCCGGCATCCTCAACCAGGTGAAGGCGCTGTGGGCTGCGCTGCTCGAACCCGAGCGCGCGGCGAAAATGGCGCATATCCAATCGGACGCGCACCGGGACGAACCACTGCTGCTGCAGCCCGGCGGCCCACAACTGCTGCTGCCGCCGGACAAATGGCCGAAACCGTTGGCGGCGCTGCCGAAGGCGCAGCGCGAGCTGCTTGTGCCGCCGTGGCCGACAGTCTGGATCGCGGCCGGTCGGCGCTCCATCCCCTATTCGATGATGATGCAGGAGCTGTCCGAAGAACAAACGCTGGTGGTGCAGACGCAGGATCCGCGTGTCGACCTCGATCCGTTCGATCTGGTGATCCCGCCGAAGCATGACGGCCTGATGGGCCCGAACGTGTTCCCGATCATCGGCCCGCCGACCTGGTTTTCGAAAGAACGCGTGGCGCAAGCGCAGGCGAAATTTGCATCCCTCAACGACAAGCCGGGACAGAAGGTGCTCGTATCCCTGGGCGGGCATTCGAAGACGCACAGCTTCACCGAACCGGACGCCAAGCGGATCGAAGCGCTGCTGACGAAGCTAGCGCCGGGCCGTCAGCTCTGGATCAGCGTGTCGCGCCGTACACCGGAAGGCGCTCGCGAGCTGTTCCGGGAACTCGCGCCGAAGATCGGCGCATCGTTCTGGGAAGATGAAGAACAGGACGGTCCCAATCCCTACGTCGCCTGGCTGTCCATGTGCGACGTCGCGCTGGTGACCGAGGACAGCGCCAATCTGATCGCCGACCCGGCCTTCTTCGGAAAGCCCATCCACATCCTGCCCCTGACAGGCGAGTCGGAACGGTTCGACCGGCTACACCAGGGCTTCATCGACCACGGCGCCGCCAGGTGGTTCACCGGCGAGCTGGATAGCTGGGCCTACACGCCCATCCGCGAAGCCGCCCGGGCGGCCGACGAGATCGTCAAACTCGTGCTGGGCAAGCACCCCAGACCGCAGAAAAACTGAAGTGTGCCAATGAGGTCGCCCTGGCCCCTTATTCGCAAGGTCCCGCATCCCCAGAATAAGGTCGCTGGCGACATCCTGCCCATTTCGCCTTCCCGGCGAGGAAGCTAGGAAGGGCCAGCACAGGATACGACATGACCGCCGCACGCCATTCGCAGATCATCATCCTCGGCTCGGGGCCGGCCGGTTATACCGCCGCCATCTATGCGGCGCGGGCGCTGCGCAAGCCGATGCTGATCGCCGGCATCCAGCCGGGCGGGCAGCTCACCATCACCACCGATGTCGAGAACTATCCGGGCTTCGCCGACGTCATCCAGGGCCCCTGGCTGATGGAGCAGATGCGCGCCCAGGCGATCCACGTCGGCACCGAGTTGGTAGAAGACCACATCATCAAGGCCGAGCTGAAAGTGAAACCGTTCCGCCTCACCGGCGACTCGGGCCAGGTCTACACCTGCGACGTGCTGGTCATTGCGACGGGCGCGCAGGCGAAATGGCTGGGGCTGCCGAGCGAAGAAAAATTCAAGGGCTTCGGCGTCTCCGCCTGCGCCACGTGCGATGCGTTCTTCTACCGCCAGAAGGAAGTCATCGTCGTCGGCGGCGGCAATACCGCCGTGGAAGAAGCACTGCACCTCACGCACTTCGCTTCGAAGGTGACGGTCGTGCATCGCCGCGACCACTTCCGCGCCGAGAAGATTTTGCAGGATCGCCTGTTCAAGAACCCGAAAGTCCAGGTGCTGTGGGACACCGAGCTTGCCGACGTGATCGGCACTGAAGGCCCGTTGAGCGTCACCAGGGCGAAGCTGCGCAACTGCAAGACCGGCGTCGAGACCGAAGTGCCCGTCCACGGCATCTTCATCGCCATCGGCCACACGCCGCAGACGCAGCTGTTCACCGAACAGCTGGAGATGAGGCAGGGCGGCTATCTGAAGGTGAGGCCCGGCTCGACCGAGACATCAATCCCCGGCGTCTACGCGGCGGGCGACGTGGCGGACGACATCTTCCGCCAGGCAGTGACCGCTGCCGGCCTCGGCTGCATGGCCGCGCTGGAAGCCGAGAAGTATCTCGAAGGTTTGCCCAATCATGCTAAGGTCGCGGCCGAGTAAACCTCGGAGGTGCCTGTGAGTTGGGCCATTGGTTTGCAAAGGGCCGGGCTGAGAGTCCCCGCCGCATTGGCGGCAGTCTTGATTGCCCCCGCCGCATTGGCGCAGACGCCCTGTGGCGATGCTCGTGGCCAGAAGCTTGATGGTGAAGCGCCGTTTGCAGGCGCAACGATCAGCTACGCCCTCGCCCGTAACTGCGCCAACATCGTGCTCTATCGGCTGACGCCGAAGCTCGCACCACGGACCCTCACGCGCGAACAGCGCATGACGCGGGCGCTGGACGAGCGCCCGCAGACTGCCGCGCCTCACTTCTACGCACGCGTGCAGCAGGTGCCTGGGTATTCAGACAAGCCGCAGCCCCCGCCGATGTGGGCCGACCAGAAGACGTGCCCCACCCTCCTGCCCGCGATCGAGGGGCTGGAGCGTGCGATGTCGCCAAAATTCGCCGGCGATGGTCCCGTGCGCAATGGCTCGCTGTCCGTCACCATGGATGGCGCTGGGGTCGAGGTATGGGCCGGCGGGCAATCCTATCCGAGCGACAATATCGGCAATAAGTTCCGGACGACCTTCACCACCAACGTGGGTACCCCGACGGCCGACTGGGTCGAGAAGACATTGAAAGACCTCGCGCCCTGCCTGTCGCTGAACGAACCCACTGTGGATACACCGATCCCATGATGACCTCCGATGCTTTCGCAAAATGGGTCGCCGCCCAGCGCGAGACAGGCATCGAGATTATCGCCGGGATTCATTCCGGGCGTGTGACACAGGGCGCGCTCACCGATGCCGAGGTTCGCGCCGGCGAGCCATTGCGCGCCGGCGGCTATGCCGAAGACCGCACGCTGTACACCCAGCCACTGTTCGCGCCCGAGGGCGAAGAGCCCCGCACCGTGCATCTCGGCATCGATATCTTCGCGCCTGCCGGCGCGGACGTGTTCGCGCCGCTCAGCAGCCGCGTGCATTCCAGCCAGATCAATGACAATCCCGGCGACTACGGGCCTACGATCATCCTCGAACACCAGGCCGGACCCGAGAAATTCCACACACTGTACGGCCATCTCAGCCGCGACAGCCTGAAGGGCCTCAAACCCGGCACAGCCTTCATGGCGGGCGAGCGCTTCGCCTCGCTCGGCACCAAGCGCGAGAATGGCGGCTGGCCGCCTCACCTGCACTTCCAGGTCATCCTCGACATCGGCAAGGCGCGCGGCGACTATCCCGGCGTCGCCAAGCGCAGCGAGCAGGACCGCTGGCTTTCCATCTGTCCCGATCCGCGACCGCTGCTCGGGTTGAGCTGACGACGATCCCGGCGCGTTTTGCAGCCGCTGAGTCGATCAATCCCGGAAGGATCACATTCCAGACCGCCGATGGCGCTCTCACAATCGTGTAGTGCTCGAAGATGGCGGCAGGATCGGCGCCGCGGAAGACGACGACTCGGGAGTGGCGCTCCAAGGCGATGCGGACTCGTGAACAATGGACCGAAACGTCGCGCGCCAAACACTCGCAAGCGCTCAACGCTGAGCCGTCTGTCTTCAGGACCTGTATACGGCGCCACCAGCAAACATGCTGCGTTGGCCCATCGAATTTGTGCGGCGCGTTTCTTTGCGCGTGCGAAAATACGAACTAGTTTACTCTCAACAAAACAAACACGTCCGACTCGGGGAGCTGACACAATGAAACGCGCTGTCGGCCGCACCGGGCGGTCGTTGATGCCGATTGGACTAGGCTGCATGGGTCTCACCGGCGTCTACAACGCGCCGCTCGAACCCGCCGCCGCAACCAGGCTTCTCCACGACGCCATCGATCTCGGCGTCGAGCACTTCGACACAGCCGAGATCTACGGGCTGACCCGGAACGAGGCGGTGCTGGGCGAGGCCTTCCACGACCGGCGCAGCAAGGTGTTCATCGCCACCAAGTGGGGCCCGCAATTCGACGCGGCGACCGGGCGGCGGCTCGGTGTCGACGGCACGGCGGCCAATTGCCGGAAGTCGGTCGAAGGCTCGCTGAAAAGGCTGCGCACCGATGTGATCGATCTCTACTACCTTCACCGCGTCGACCCGAAGACGCCGATCGAGGAAAGCGTCGGCGCGATGGCCGAGCTGGTGAAGGAAGGCAAGATCCGCATGATCGGCCTGTCGGAACCTTCCGCCGATACGCTCCGCAAGGCCGCGAGAGTCGCAACGATCTCAGCCGTGCAGTCCGAATACTCGATCTTCACGCGCGATGTGGAGAAAGGCCCGCTCGAGGCGATGAAGGAGGTCGGCGCAAGCCTTGTCGCCTACTCACCCGTCGGCCGCGGCATGCTCACCGGCGCGATGCGGAAGGACGAGAAACCGGCCGGCGAGGATTTCCGAGCCAGCGCGGTGCCGCGTTTCAACGATGACAACTACGCCGCCAACCTCGCGCTAGTCGAAGAGATCAAATCGATCGCGGGCGAGATCGGCGGAAAGCCGGCGCAGATCGCGCTTGCCTGGGTGCTGGGCCGCTCGCCCAACATCCACGTGATCCCAGGCACGACGAAGCTCGAAAACCTGCGTACAAATATCGATACGGCCAATGTCAGGCTCTCGCCCGGCCAGGTCCAGCGCCTCGACGCGCTGGCCGCACGCGTGGCCGGACAGCGCTACACGCCGCTAGGCATGGAAGCGGTAAATCGCTGACGGGCGTCTTCCCGTGAACGGAGTGGATGGCTCTATTTCGCGACGTGCGCCCGCAACATCCAAGCGGCTTTCTCGCCAGCGGAGACACGCTGCGTCATCAGGTCGGCCGTCGCCTGGTCACCGGCTTCTTCCGCAGTCGTCAGCGCGTTGCGCGCCGCCTTCACGACAGCCTCGTTGCCCGCGGCGAGGTTCGCGAGCATCTGGTCTTCATTCGGCACGCCATTGTCGGCCTTGATCACCGTCTTGCCTGCGATCGACTCACCCGACGGCGCATAGTGCCCCAACGCGCGGATGCGCTCGGCCATCAGGTCGAGCGAGGCCCAGAGTTCATTGTATTGCGTCTCGAATAGGAGATGGAGTTGGGAGAAGCGCGGCCCCTCCACATTCCAGTGATAGCCGTGCGTCTTGGTGTAGAGCGCGTACGTGTCGGTGAGGACCTGCTCGAGAGAGTTCGCGACTTTCTTCCGCGTCTTGGCGTCAATGCCAATGTCGATGGCCATCTGAAATCTCCAAACTGGAATTATTCTAAGATAGCGGTGGCTTCGCATGGGACAAGGCGGATGTGGCGGAATCGCGCGGCTTATTTCGCGGACTTCACCCAGTCGAGCAGCTTGGCGAAGCGCTCGGGCGATGCCTCGTGCGGAAGATGACCAACGCCCTGCAGCACGTCGATACGCGCATTGGGAAGCGTCTGCGCCAGCTTGAGCGCATGGATCGTCGAGGAGACCACCGAGTCGCTATCGCCCGCGAGGATCGCGACTGGAACCTTGATCTCCGGATAGCGCGCTTGCTGCGCGATGATCTCGCGCTTTGAGGCGATGAGATCGAGGCTGTTGGCGCGCATGGCGGCAGGGCGCACAACGCGGACGGACGATGCTTTCTCGAAATAGCCTTCCGGGACCGGGCTCGGCCCGAATGCCGCTGCCAGGCCGGAACGCACGGCGCTCTCGCTGAAGGGCGGCGCGAGCACATTGTTGAACAGTCCGCCGACAAGCGGATTGGACGACCAGTAGATGTGCCAGCTCACCCCGCCCGGCCATTGGTAGGCGACCGGCGCGATCAGCACGAGGCCGCCGACCAGATCGGGCCGGTCGAGCGCCAGGCGCAGCGCCACCGCCCCGCCCCAGGAATGCCCCACCACGATCGGCTTCGTCAGTCCGAGCTGTTCGATGACGCCGGTTGCCACCTTCGCCTGCACGTCGAGTCTGCCGGCGTCGGCGGGACGCTGGTCGGTGAAACCCATCCCCGGCCGGTCATAGGCCGCGACGCGGAACCTGTCCTTCAACGCGGGCACGATGGTCGGCTCCCAGACGCCGATGTCGGAAGATGCGCCATGGATCAAGAGGACGGACTCCCCCGACCCCCATTCGGCGACGTGCGTGCGAACCCCGGCGGCTTCGACGAACTTCATGGCCGAGACATCCACCGCGGGAACGCTGGCGCAGGCGGTCGTCGCGACAAGAGCGGGCGACGCAAGCCCAAGCCGCATCGAACGAAACACGCGCTACCTCGCCAGCCGGATCCGGCCTCAGTACGCGTGGAGGAGTGTATCGGTTCAGTCAGCGAGACAGGCCTGGCCAAGCCTACCTGATCGCTCGCAGGAAAACCTTCGCGGTCCACTGATGCTCGATGTCTATCGGCGTCAGGCTCATGCGGCCGAAGTTCGCGAACATCGTGCATTCGCCGGCCTTCAGCACGCCCGTGCGCGCCGTGGGGTTCACCTTCACCCAGCCCTCGCCGGTAGCGTCGATGTTGCACACCACGGCGTCGAACCGCGCGTCCGGCGTCTGGCCCAGCAGCAGCTCGGTAGTCGGCGCCATCGTCACCTTCACGTTGAACACTGCGTCGAACTCGTCGGCGTTGACCGCCTTCTCGGTGAAGGTCGGCCCGATCGAGGGTGGGACCTGCGCCCAGGCTGGCGCCGAAAGCATCGCGACGAGAAGAAGAGGAGCAACCAGGCGCATGAGCGGACCTCGCATGAGGAGAGGCCCGCATATCGCGCTTCCTGTTTGCGGAATTCAATGGCGCCACCCTCGCGGGGCGAGCCTGGCCTTCAGGCCGCAACCATCAGGCTTTCGAACAGCTTGAGGCCGTCATTGCCGCCTTCCTGGCCACCCATCGCGCGCTCCGGGTGAGGCATCATGCCGAGGACGCGCCCGTTCTCCGACAGCAAGCCGGCGATATCGCGCGCCGAGCCGTTGGGATTGCCGAGATAGCGGAAAGCCACGCGCCCCTCGCCTTCCAGCCGGTCGAGCGTTAGCGCATCGGCGTAGTAGTTGCCGTCATGGTGCGCGATGGGGAACGAGACTTCGCGCTGTGACTTGTAGCCCGCCGTGAAGGCCGAAGAGTTGGACGTGATTGCCAGAGGCTGCGGCCGGCAGACGAAGTTGAGCGAGGCGTTGCGCAGCAGCGCGCCCGGCAGCAGGCCCATCTCGGTCGCCACCTGGAAGCCGTTGCACACCGCCAGCAGGTAGCCACCCTTGGCGACATAGGCGCGGATCGCATCGCCGATAGGAGACGCCGCCGCCATTGCGCCGGAGCGCAGATAGTCGCCGTAGGAAAACCCGCCAGGCAGGACGATCAGGTCGAGGCCTTTGGGAAGCTCGCCATCCTTGTGCCAGACCATCGCCGGATCGCGCCCGGTGACTTGGCGCAGCGCCATCTGCGCGTCACGGTCGCAGTTGGAGCCCGGGAAAACGATGACGCCTGTTTTCATGGGGCTCCCGTAACAGATTTCGCCCCGAGTCGCGAGGCCTCAGGAGAACATTCCGGGCTTGTAGAAAATCACCGCCGCGCCGATTGCGATGATGGCAAAACCGAGCGCGTGCTTCAGGGTGAAAGACTCCTTCAGCACCACGACCGAGAAGACCGCGAACACGACCAGCGTGATCACTTCCTGGATCGTCTTCAGTTCGGCAGTGGAATAGACGGCGCTGCCCATCCGGTTTGCCGGGACGACGAGGCAGTATTCGACGAAGGCGATGCCCCAGCTCACGAAAATCGCCAGCAGGATCGGGGAGTCCTTGAACTTCAGGTGGCCATACCATGCCGTGGTCATGAACACGTTGGACGCCGCAAGCATCGCGATAGGCACCCAGTTGGCCAAAGGCATGATGGTCCCCGCGTTGATCATTTGTAATTTGGCTGGTTTCGCCCGCTGCTATGCTTGCCGCAAGACTGGCGGAGGAAAACCATGCACAGGGCTTTGATTGCCGGCACCGCGCTCCTGGCGCTCGTGGGCTGCAGCACCGTGGCCGGCTTTGGCCAGGACGTCGCTGCGGTCGGCACGGCGCTGACCAGCGCCTCCAACGAAGCGGCGCGGCCCGCGCCGGTCAAGAAACAGACCGCGACCCGGACCGCCGCCAAGAAAACCACGCCGACCAAGGTCGCCGCCAAAAGCACGCCCACAAAGAGTACGGCTGCAAAGACCACAACAACGAAAGTGGCCGCCAAGGCGCCTGCAAAGAAAACAACGAAGAAGGTGGTGGCTGAACCTGTGAAGGTCGAGGTGGTCGACACCGGCAAACCCTTCAAGCCGGGCAAGTAACCCAGCTTGCGTTAAGCCCGTCGGGAGGCCATCTTCCGAGCCTTGGGGACCAAGCTCAGGGGAGATTCTCCATGCGTAAACTGCTTATCGCTCTTGTGCTCGCGGCGCCTCTGCTGGCATCGGCCTGCAATACCGTCAAAGGCTTCGGCCAGGACGTTGAGAAGGCTGGCGGCGCCCTCGAGGATGCGGCTGAAAAGGCGAAATAGCCGCGACGACGCAGCCGGGAACCGCGCCCGGCCATTCCGCGTTCTTCTGGTATTGGCGGGTCCATTTTCGTGGACCCGCACTCATGCATTTTGGAGACCTGGAAATGCGCAAGCTGATCTTCGCGGCCCTGCTTCTCACCGCCCCGCTGCTCGCCGCCGCCTGCAACACGGTCAAAGGCTTTGGCCAGGACCTGGAGAAGGCCGGCGACCACGTCGAAGACCGTGCGGAAGACGCGAAGAACTAAGCTTCAGGCGATCTCGATCGAGTAGCGCTCGACAACGGTGTTGGCGAGCAGCTTCTCGCACATCTCTTTCACGCGTTTCTCTGCGTCGGCCTTGCTAAGGCCGTCCTTGAGTTCGAGTTCGATGGTCTTGCCGCAGCGCACGCCGCCGACCTCGTCGAACCCAAGGCGACCCAGCGCATCGCCGACCGCCTTGCCCTGAGGATCGAGCACGCCTGCCTTGAGGCTTACGTGAACTTTAGCGCGCATCGTTTCTCGCTCGCCTACTTGCCGCTGCCAACCCGCGAAGCGGGCTACTTACCGGAGAACGACAGGATCTCCGCTCCGCTCTTCTCCTTGATGATTCCAAGGCGGCGCGCAACTTCGGCGTAGGCGTCGGTGACGCCGCCCAAGTCGCGGCGGAAGCGGTCCTTGTCGAGTTTCTCGCCGGTCGCCATGTCCCACAGCCGGCACGAATCGGGGCTGATCTCGTCGGCCAGCACGGTGCGAACCATGTCGCCCTCGTAGAGGCGGCCGTATTCCACCTTGAAATCCACCAGCTTGATCGAGACGCCGGCGAACAGTCCGGTGAGGAAGTCGTTGATCCTCAGCGTCATCGCGATGATGTCGTCGATCTCCTGGTTGGTCGCCCAGTTGAACGCCGTGATGTGTTCTTCCGAGACCAGCGGGTCGCCCAGCTCGTCCTTCTTGTAGCAGAACTCGATTATCGAGCGCGGCAACTGCGTGCCTTCCTCGATGCCGAGGCGCTTGGAGATCGAGCCCGCCGCCACGTTGCGGCAGATGACTTCGAGCGGAATGATCTCGACTTCGCGGATAAGCTGCTCGCGCATGTTCAGGCGCTTCAGGAAGTGCGTCGGCAGGCCGATGGCGTTCAGCTGCATCATCACGAATTCGCTGATGCGGTTGTTCAGCACGCCCTTGCCGTCGAGCACCGCGCGCTTCTCGTTGTTGAACGCGGTCGCGTCGTCCTTGAAGTACTGGATCAGAGTGCCTGGCTCGGGCCCCTCGTAGAGGATCTTCGCCTTGCCTTCGTAGATCTTGCGGCGCTTGGCCATCGACAGTCTCCCAGCCGGCGGATTTCCATGTACCGCCAGACTCATATTCCGGACCGGCTTTCCTATAGCATCCCGCAGGGCCCGTCTGCCTGCCGGTTGCCTTGCGTCTGGGGATTACGCCCCGGAATCGCCAAATCCCGATGCGATTCAAGGACGCATTGGTCCCAACCGGGGATGCAATTGCCCGGAACCGGGGCTATATCCAGCCCAAGGACGCCTTGGACGACCAAGTTGAGGGAGACCCACGTTGAGCGGATTCGACAAGCGGGAGCGGGCTGAAGAAGGAAAGTTCGCCCTCGACCAGGAACTGCGTTTCAAGGCGAACGCGCGCCGCAACAAGCTTCTGGGCCTGTGGGCCGCCGGCCTGTTGGGAAAAACCGGTGAAGCAGCCGCCACCTACGCCACGGAAGTGGTCAAATCCGACTTCGAAGCGCCCGGCGATGAAGACGTCTTCCGCAAGGTGAAAGGCGATCTGGAAAAGGGCGGCGTCGCCATGACCGACCACCAGATCCAGCGCCAGATGACCGAGCTGATGGAAACTGCCATCGCGCAGGTGAAGGCAGAGAAAAAGTAGCGGCCCGCCGGATTCCCCGGTGACACCTGCGAATTTTTTTGGCTTTGGCGCCAATCTGAACCACCGGCAATTTACCAAGCCACGCGCACCGCACGCGCCAACCCTTTGTGGCGGCGGGCGTGGCCTCGCCGCCTGTGCCGCCGCGGAGCATTTCGCGCCGCGGTAAGGTGAATATCGATCGTCAAACAGCATTTAGGCGCCGGTCATTTTTCTTAAGAGGTCGGCGGCACACTCTTTCATGAAGATCGGCGGTGGCGCCGGTCTGGCCCCCGACCGAACCCGGCAGCTCACCTGCTTCCCCTAGGCAGGCGGGGTCCTTTGTCCCGAGGACATCAAGGTTTGGTCAGAGCGTGCACGTTGACGCGTGTTCGCGCTCCGCCATCAGACTTGGGCCGGGCCTCGATGGTCCGGCCCGTTTTCTGTCTCAGGCTTTTCCGAAGACGCGTTCGAAAATCACGTCGACCGCCTTTAGGTGGTAGCCGAGGTCGAACATATCGCCGAGCTCCGCCTTGGTGAGAAGCTTCGTCACCTCCGCATCGCCCTCGAGGTTGCGCAGGAAGTCGCCCTCGCCGCGACGCGGATCCTTCCAGACCTTCATCGCATTGCGCTGGACGAGCCAATAAGCGTCCTCGCGCGTCGCGCCCTTCTCCACCAACGCCAGCAGCACGCGCTGTGAGTTGTGCAACCCACCGAGCTTTTCCAGATTGGCCTTCATGTTGTCCGGATAGACCAGCAACTGCTCAATCACCTGCGCGAGGCGGTTCAGCGCGAAGTCGAGATGGGTGGTCGCGTCCGGCCCGATGCCCCGCTCCACCGACGAGTGCGAAATATCGCGCTCGTGCCATAGCGCGACGTTCTCCAGCGCCGGGATCACCGCCGAGCGCACCAGCCGCGCCAGCCCGGTGAGGTTTTCCGTCAGCACGGGATTGCGCTTGTGGGGCATGGCGGACGAACCCTTCTGCCCTTCCGAGAAATACTCCTCCGCCTCCAGGACTTCCGTGCGCTGCAGGTGGCGGATCTCGGTGGCGATGCGCTCGATGGACGACGCCGTCACCGCCAGCGCCGCGAAGAACGCGGCGTGCCGGTCGCGCGGGATCACCTGCGTCGACACCGGCTCCGGCTTCAGCCCAAGCCTTTTCGCGACCATGACTTCGATGCGCGGATCGATGTTGGCGAAGGTGCCCACCGCGCCGGAGATCGCGCAGGTCGCAATCTCTTCCTTGGCGACAAGAAGCCGGGCGCGGTTGCGCGCCATCTCGGCATAGAACCCCGCCAGCTTCACGCCGAACGTCGTCGGCTCAGCATGGATGCCGTGACTGCGACCGATGGTCGGCGTCATCTTGTGTTCCAGCGCCCGCTTCTTCAGCGCCGCCAGCAGCCGGTCTACCCCGGCCACCAGGATATCGCTCGCCCGCACCAGCTGCACGCTGAGGCAGGTATCCAGCACGTCCGACGACGTCATGCCGAGGTGGAGGAAGCGCGCCTCCGGCCCAACATGCTCGGAAACCGACGTCAGGAAGGCGATGACATCGTGCTTCACCTCGCGTTCGATCTCGTCGATGCGCTTTACGTCGAACCCGCCCCGCTCGCGCACAGCTTTCGGCACATCCTTTGGGATCATCCCCAGCTCGGCCATCGCCTCGGCCGCCAGCGTCTCGATCTCGAGCCAGATCGAATAGCGCGTCTCCGGCGTCCAGATCGCCGTCATATCGGGGCGGGAATAGCGAGGGATCATCGGCGGCTCCGGCAAGTCTCGCGGAGGCTTTAAGCCGATGACACGGAATTGTCATCCCGCCTGCGAGGCCCCTTTTGACACGCCGCCGGAACGGCCCCGATAGTGGCCGTGCGCGACCCCTGGGGAGAGAAATGCCAGTCTTGATCCACAAGGTGAGTGCCAAGAACACCGGCCTGCTCGGCAACGTCGACCCAGATGTGTTCGACCATGAGATCAAGCAGGACATGCTTGCCGCCTATCTGGCGGACAAGCGCCACGCCATGTTCGTGGCTGTCGAGGACGGCATGGTCGTCGGCCAGGTTCGCGGCAACATCCACCTGCAGCCCGACCGCGCGTCGGACCTCTATCTCGACAATCTTGGGACTGCAACGTCGCATCAGCGGCGCGGCATCGCCACGCAACTGGTCCAGGCGCTGGTCGCCTGGGGCACGGCGCAGGGCTGCACCTTTGTCTGGGTCGCCACGGAGACCGACAACACAGGCGCGATCCTGTTCTACGAAGCGCAGCACTTCGAGCGCATCACGATGGAAATGCTCGCCATCGAAATCGGCGAACCGGCCGACGACTAGCCTGCGTTCAGCGCATACCCAGCCGACCGCACCGTACGGATCGGATCCTCGCCACCGCCCTTGGAGAGCGCCTTGCGGAGACGGCCGATATGCACGTCCACCGTGCGGGTCTCGACGTAGACGTCCGAGCCCCACACCGCATCGAGCAGCTGTTCGCGCGAGAACACGCGGCCCGGATGCTGGATGAAATAGTCGAGCAGCCGGAACTCGGTCGGTCCGAGGTGCACTTCCACGTCGTTGCGCGTGACGCGATGGGCGGAGCGGTCGATCGAGATATCGCCCACCACCACCACATCCTCGGCCAGCGCGGGCCGGATGCGGCGCATCACGGCGCGGATGCGCGCGACCAGCTCCGACATCGAGAAGGGCTTGGTCATGTAGTCGTCGGCGCCGATATCGAGGCCGCGTACGCGATCGGCCTCTTCGGTGCGGGCGGTCAGCATGATCACCGGCAGGTTGCGCGTGGCAGCGCGGCTGCGCAGGCGGCGGCACACCTCGATGCCCGCCAGCTTCGGCAGCATCCAGTCGAGGATCACGATATCCGGCTGGCGCTCCTCGATCAGGAGGATTGCCTCCTCGCCATCCATGGCGACCTCGATTTCGTATCCCTCTTTCTCGAGGTTGTAGCGGATCAGCTCGACCAGCGCCGCCTCGTCCTCGACGATGAGGGCGTATGGCTTGGTGGCGGTAGCGGCGCGCATGGGCGGGCGTACAAGTTCAGTTGCTGTTGAGGGCATCGACTTTCGGCCTTTCGGTGGGGAGCTGTTCGCCGGTCACCAGGAAGTGGATCTCCTCGGCGATGTTGGTGCAGTGGTCGCCGATCCGTTCCAGATTCTTTGCGACAAACAGAAGATGGGCGCAGGCGGAAATAGTCCGGGGATCCTCGATCATGTAGGTCACGACTTCGCGGAACAGCGACTGGTAGTGTTCGTCGACTTCCTCATCGCGCGCCCACACCTTGCCGGCGACATCCGCTTCCTGCGCGGAATACGCATCAAGCACCTGCTTGAGCTGCGTTCCGACCAGCTTGCCCATGCGCGCCACGCCCTTCAGAGCCGCAATCGGTCCGATCGTGTCGAGCACCTTGGCGCGCTTGGCGATGTTCTTGGCGAGATCGCCGATACGCTCCAGCTCGGCCGCGATCTTCAACGCCGAAATGGTCTGGCGCAGATCCCGCGCAAGAGGCTGCCTCAGAGCAAGAAGCCGCAGGATCTTCTTCTCCGCCTCGACCTGCAGGTTGTCGATCTGCGGGTCGCGGGCGACCACGGTATCGGCCAGGGCGAGGTCACGGGTGGCGATCGCCTGGATCGCGTCCGAGAGCATGTCCTCGGCAAGGCCGCCCATCCGGGCGAGATCGCCGGAAAGGTCCTCGAGATCCGCCGAGAAAGACCTGACTGTATGTTCGGTCATCGCTCTACCTGTTGTTCCTGGTCCCTACCCCACCAGTACTCTACCCGAATCTCCCGGTAATGTAGTCCTGCGTCCGCGAGTCCCGCGGGTTCGTGAAGATCATCTCGGTTTCACCGGCCTCGACCAGCTTGCCGAGGTGGAAAAATGCTGTCCGCTGCGACACCCGGGCTGCCTGGGCCATCGAGTGGGTGACGATGACGATGCAGTAATTCGACCGCAGTTCGTCGATCAGCTCCTCGATCTTGGCCGTCGCGATGGGGTCGAGCGCCGAGCACGGCTCGTCCATCAGGATGATCTCGGGGCTCACCGCAATGGCGCGCGCGATCACCAGGCGCTGCTGCTGGCCGCCGGAGAGGCTCGTGCCGGGCTGGTGCAGCCGATCCTTCACCTCGTTCCACAGGCCGGCCCGCTCGAGCGACTGCTCGACAATCTCTTCCATCTCTTTTTTTGAAGATGCGAGGCCATGGATCTTGGCGCCATAGGCCACGTTGTCGAAAATCGATTTCGGGAACGGGTTTGGCTTCTGGAACACCATGCCGACGCGGGCGCGCAGCAGCACAGGATCGATCGACCGGTCGTTGATGTTCTCGCCGTCGATCTCGATCTCGCCGATGACGCGGGCGCCTTCGATCGTGTCGTTCATCCGGTTGATCGAGCGCAGGAAGGTGGACTTGCCGCAGCCCGATGGGCCGATCAGCGCGGTCACCGTCTTCTCGGCCATGTCGAGAGAGACATCGAACAGCGCCTGCTTGTCGCCGTAGAACACGGAAACGCCCTTCGCCCTGATCTTGGGCTCGTCGCGCGTTGGCTTGACCGCCGTGGCTGTCATCAAGTCCCCCTCCCGGGGCGGAGCAATCGGATCCATACGGCTCATCACCATCTCCGCTCCAGCCGTCGACGCAAGTAGACGGCAAGTGCGTTCATCGCAAACATGAAAACAAGAAGCACGACAATTGCGGCAGATGTCATCGGCTGCCACGCCCGTTCTGCCGCACTCGACCATTTGTAGACCAGCACCGGCAGGGCGGTCGCGCTGTCCAGCGGACCGTCCGGCGGATCGGCCACGAAAGCGACCATTCCGATCAGCAGCAACGGTGCAGTTTCCCCCAGCGCGCGAGCAAGACCGATGATCGCGCCGGTCAGAACCCCCGGCGCCGCCAGCGGCAGCACATGGTGGAACACCGTCTGCGGCAGACTCGCCCCCACCGCCAGCGCCCCCTCGCGGATCGACGGCGGCACCGCCCCCAACGCCGCGCGCGTCGCAATGATGATCGTCGGCAGCGTGATCAGCGACAGCACCAGCCCGCCGACCAGCGGCGCCGAGCGCGGCAAATCGAAGAAGTTGATGAACACCGCCGCTCCCAGCAGGCCGAACACGATCGATGGCACCGCGGCGAGGTTGTTGATGTTCACTTCGATAAAGTCAGTGATCCGGTTCCGGGGCGCGAATTCCTCGAGGTAGATGGCGGCGGCGACCCCGATCGGCAAGGACAGCGCCAAGGTCACCAGCATGATCCAGAACGACCCCGCCAGCGCCGCCGCAAGGCCCGCCAGCTCGGGATAGGTCGAGTCCGCCTTGGTGATCAGGTCGAAATTGATCACGCTCTTGATCTCGCCCGAGTCACTCAAGGCATTGGCCCACGCCGCCTGACGGTCAGTCACCATCCGGTCCGCCTCGGCGACTTCAAGCTCCCTCACCTGCCATGCGCCGCTCGCCGCAACGCTGTTGCTGGTCAGCGGGATCAGCATTTCGCCCGCGATTTCGTCCGGCGATATGGTCAGCGCCTTCACCACGCCGCCATTGATCTCGACCAGCAGCGAGGGAGAGAACTGATCCGGCGTGATCGGAACGCCCGGCGACGACAGCCGCGCGAGGACGCCATCGGCGAGTTGCGTGTCGCGGTCCTTCTTGCGGGTGAGCCGTTCGGCATCGCGTCGAGCGCCCGCCAGATCCAGGTCGACATGCGCCACCATCAGCGCCTTCAGCGCCACGTCGTCCTTCTTGCCCAGCGCGAACGCCGCCGCGATCGGCCCGCCGAGGTCGAGCCCAAGCTGCGCCTGACGCTCGGCTTCCACGAACGCAATCGGATCGAAAGGCTCCGCCGGCGCCGCTGCATCGGGCGCTGCGCCATCTGCCGGCGCCGGGTCATACGGCATGCCGGTCGTGATCGACTGCAGCCGCAGCGAGGTCGCGATCAGCGTCTCGAGATCCCGGTTCAGTCTTGCAAGCCGCGACTGCGCCTGTGGAATGGCCGTCGCCTCCAGCGACTTCGAACGCGCCCCCGCGATTGGCTTCAGCGTACCTACCTCTTCCACCAGCAGCGCGATCCGCCGCTCCTGGTCGCGCACCAGGGCCTTCGCCGCCTCGATCTCCTGCAGGTTCACCGCCGCCACGGCCTGGGGCGACACGGCCTCGGCCAGCATGCCGAGCGAGGCCAGCGGCCGTCCGACTGTCAGCGCCGTCTGGCTCACCACTAGGTCCGGCAATGTCGCCTTCACCGCATCCGCGCGCTCCACCAGCAACTTCGCGTCCACCCGCCGCTTGTCGCCCGCCAGATACGCCGTCTCCGCCTGGATGCGCCGCGTCTCCGCCGTGGGCTCGCCATTGGCCTCGGCATCCACGGCCTTCTTGGAATAGGACGCCCCCTTGTTGAGCAGCTCATCCGCTTCCTTGTTCGCCGTCGCCGCGTCCTCACGCAGCCGCGCTTCCACCGCCGTGCGCAGCGCGTTGGCATCGCCCGCGCCGGCCGCACGTGCCAGCGCCACATCGCGCTCATCGCCCGTCGCCATGTAGGTTTCGGCCTCGGAGACGATCCGCCCGGCATCCGCCCGCGCCAGCTCCTCGCGCCGCACGCTCAGCTCTTCGATCCGCACATTGGTGCGTTCGATCGCCAGCTGCGAAACTTCAGCCGCGTCCGCCTTCGTCTTCGCCTCGGCGCGCAGCCGATCCGCCAGGTCCTCGTAGACTTCCGCAAAGCCGCCGGGCGCGCGCACGGTCACTTCGCCGCCAACGCGCGAGACTGTCGCCTCCGCCCCACCCTTCACGATCCTCTCGTCGGTGATGAGACCCTTGAGATAGAGGTCGATCAGGTCCGAAACCGGCACGGCGACCTTGGCCGTCTGGCCGATCAACCCGGGATTTTCCGCGGCGCGCTTGGCGAGATCGGTTCCCGCCAGCGTCGAAACCATGCGGTTGAGCTGCCGCCGCAGCGCCCGGTCGTCCGCCGCATCCGGGAAGCGATGCTTCAGGTTATCGCGCACAAGATCGGAGAACGCCGACACGTTCTTGGAGAGCACCGCTGGATCGCGCTTGCCCGTCGGATCGACCACAGCCGGGTCGATCATCACATCGACGCTGAGTTCGTGCTTGGTGAACGCCGACACCGACTCGCCAATGATGGAGATCATCAGCACGGCCAGCGACAGGATGGCGAAGGCGATCGCCGCAAGGCCGTAGGCGCGGAATCGGCCCTCTTCGCGATAGCGCCGCTTCAGGCGCTTCAGCGCCGCGGGATTGCTGGCGATGCCCCTCCCGTTGATCATATGGCGCTACTCATATTTTTCACGGTAGGCTTTGACCACGCGCTGCGCGATCAGGTTGAAGACCAGCGTGATCAGGAACAGTCCGAAGCCCAGCGCGAACGCCGAGAGCGTTTTCGGACTGTCGAATTCCGTGTCGCCCGTCAGCAGGTCGACGATCTGTACGGTGATGGTCGTCACGTCCTGAAACGGATCGGCGGTGATCTGTGCGCGCTGGCCCGCCGCCATCACCACGATCATCGTCTCGCCAATGGCGCGCGACACGGCGAGCAACAGCGCCGCCACGACGCCCGGCAGCGCCGCCGGCAGGATCACCTGCTTCACGGTCTCGGATTTGGTCGCGCCAAGCGCAAAGGCGCCGTCGCGCAAGGTCTGCGGCGTTGCGTTGATCACGTCATCCGACAGCGACGACACGAACGGGATGATCATAACGCCCATAACAAGCCCCGCAGCCAGCGCGCTGGTCGGCTGCGGATTGATGATCGGCCCCTCGACCCACGGCATCATCCACATCAGCACGCCGTTCAGCCAGTCGCCGAACGCTCGGATCGCCGGCGCCACGGTCAGCAGCGCGAAGAAGCCGTAGACAACCGTCGGCACGCCCGCGAGCACTTCAAGGATCGGCTTCACCGTCCGACGCGTGCGCGGGCCCGCATACTCCGAAAGGTAGATCGCCGCGTAGAGGCCGACCGGCGCCGCCACGATCATCGCGATCAGCGTGATCAACAGCGAACCGTAGATCAGCGGCACGGCGCCGAACGCGCCCGATGCGCCGATCTGGTCGGGCCGGATATTCGTCTGCGCGCTCCACTTGAGTCCGAACAGGAATTCCATCGGCGAGACCTCGCCGAAGAACCGCATCGTCTCGAACACCAGCGACAGCACGATGCCGATGGTGGTGACGATCGCCACGCCCGAGCACAGCATCAGCGCCAGCTTGATCGCGCTCTCCACCCGGTTGCGCGCCCGGCGGTCCTTGCGGATGCGCGCCATGCTGAAAGCGAGGCCGGCGATGGCGAGAACCCCGGAGATGATGGTCGCCCACAGCTTCAGCGCGCCGCGTTCGATCGACATCTGGTGCGCCAGCTCGCGGATCGGTCCCGCGAAATCGCCGTCCGGCGCGGCAAGCCCGCCGCCCGACGCCAGCGCGCGCGCCGAATCGATCTGCACTGCCTGCTCAAAGGATGGCAGCGCCGCGATCGCCCCTGGCGTGCTGTTCAGCGCTAGCCGGTCGGCCAGCCAGTCGCCGCCGACCGAATAAAGCGCCAGCACCGCGAGCGAAGGGCCCAGCGTCCAGAGCGCCACGAGATATCCGTGATAGTTCGGCCGCGAATGCAGCGAGCGCGGATTGCTCCCCGCCAGCGCGACGGCCCGGCTTCGGCCCATGAAAAAGGCCGCCGATGCGGCGGCCAGCAACGCAGCCAGCAGGCCTAGCGCCAGCCGAGATTGAGCAATCTGTTCAAACATGAAAGCCCGGCCGCGCCTGTCCCGCGAGTCCTCTAGGGGAGATTTGTGACAGTCCCGCGAAGCTTCGCCTGAAGCCACCTGTGACAGCTTCGACTGTGGCCGGAATCCCACCCAAGCCTGTGGATAAGCCTGATTTTGGCGCTTCCGGCACGGGCCTCAGTCACCCGATCAGGAGGCGTGCCTCATTTACACGTACCCCACGGGGGTGTTTTCTGCCGCCGATCCCGATTCCGAGGAAGCTTTCCCCCGCATGACCGCATCCCTGAAACTGTCCGACTGCGATATCACCCGGGAACGGGGATATCTTTGCTCCTACGACGCAGCGGACGTGACCCTGCCTCCCCAGCTCGACGAACCGGTCGAAGCGGCCCGCGACCTCCCCCGCACGATGCTCACCGGAAAAGTGCGCTCTTACCTCAAGGCGCTCCCCGTCCTCGACCTCAAGACCTTCTGCGCCGAGGCGAGCGAAGCCCAGCTCCGCACCGCCATGGTCCGCTACTCCTTCATGGTGCAGGCTTATGTCTGGGGCGAACCCGACGCGCCGAAATCCCTGCCGCCCTCGATGGCTGTTCCGATCTGGGCGCTCGCCAAACGCCTGGGCCAGCAGCCGCTCCTCCCCTACTCGTCCTACGTCCTCGACAACTGGGATCGCCTCGACCGCAAAGGCCCGATCGCGCTCGACAACATTTACATGATCCAGAACTTCCTCGCCGGTCAGGACGAGGCCTGGTTCGTCCTCGTCCACGTCGCCATCGAAGCGCGCGCCGGCGAAATGCTCGCCCTCATCCCGCAACTCGTCGGAGCTTCCGACCACAGCGACGAGAAAGCCGTCGAGCAACACCTCGCCGCCGCCGCAAAAGTCTGGGACGATCTCAATGCGATCTTCGACCGCATGCCCGAGCGCTGCGACCCCTACATCTACTTCCACCGCGTGCGCCCCTACATCCACGGCTGGAAGGACAACCCGGCCCTCGGTGACGGCCTGATCTACGAAGGCGTCGCGGAAACGAACGGCCAGCCGCAAGCGTTCCGCGGCCAGACCGGCTCGCAAAGCTCCATCGTCCCCGCGATGGACGCCCTGCTCGGCATCGGCCACGCAGCCGACCCGCTGCGCACTTTCCTCGACGAGCTGCACATCTATCGCCCGCCCGCGCACCGCAAATTCATCGATGCCGTGCGCGCCTCAAGCCATCTCCGCGCCTTCATCCAGAAGACCGGCAATCCCACGTTGCGCGATCTCTACAATGACTGCGTCAACAAGCTCGCCCGCTTCCGCACCCGCCACCTCGAATACGCGGCAAGCTACATCAACAAGCAGGGCAAGGACTCGGCCGGCAACGACACCGACGTCGGCACCGGCGGAACGCCCTTCATGAAATACCTCAAGAAGCACCGCGACGAAGCCCAGGCGCACCTGCTCTAGGGCTGCATCTTCCGCAGGCATCGGTATCGCCAATGGCCGCCCTGCGGATTCCGTGGGTTGGGAGGCTGGCCTCGACGCGCTAGATCAGTGGCCAGACCCATTGGCGCCAGCGCGGACCCCTCATGCAGAACGACGCTGAAGACCAGCGCTCAATCGTCCGGATGCTCGGCGCCGTCCTCGGCGACGCCATCCGCGAGCAGGATGGCGAAGACGTCTTCCGCCAGATCGAGGACATCCGCCGCGCCTCCGTCGCCTTTCACCGCGAAAACTCCGAGGCCGCCGCCAGACTCCTCTCCGGCCAGATCGCCCGCCTCTCCGTCACCGAAGCCGTCCGCTTCGTGCACTCCTTCGCCAGCTTCCTGCAGATCACCAACCTCGCCGAAGACCACATCCAGCGCCGCCGCGGCCGCGCCGGCGACGACCGCCCGGATACGCTGGCCGGCGTCCTCCGCACACTCGGCGAGCAAGGCGTCTCCACCAAAGACGTCGCCGCACTTCTCTCGGTCGCGCTGATCGCCCCCGTCATCACCGCCCACCCCAGCGAAGTCCGCCGCAAGAGCGTGCTCGACCGCCAGAACGCCATCGCCGCCGACCTCGAAGCCATCGACCGCGCCGCCTCTCCCGCCGAACGCGCCCACGCCGAAGCCGACCTTCGCCGCCAGGTCTCGATCCTCTGGCGCACCCGCCTCCTCCGCAACATCCGCGTGGCCGTCGACGACGAGATCGAGAACGCCGTCTCCTATTTCGAGCACAGCTTCCTGCCCGCCCTGCCGCCCCTCTACGCACACTGGCTCGAGGCGCTCGGCGATCCGGACGATCTCAAGAGCTTCCTTCGCGTCGGCACCTGGGTCGGCGGCGACCGCGACGGCAATCCGAACGTCGACGGCGCCACCATGCGCCGGGCCCTGTCACGCCAGTCAGGCGCCGCCCTGCGTCTCTATCTCGACCACCTCCACGCCCTCGGCGCCGAACTCTCCCTCTCCTCGCGCTTCACCGCCGTCACGCCGGAACTGCAGGAACTCGCCGACCGCTCGAAAGACACTTCGCCCCAGCGCGCCGACGAACCCTATCGCCGCGCCCTCACCGGCATCTACGCGCGCCTCGCCGCCACACTCACCGCCCTCACAGGCGAACGCCCCGCCCGGACGCCCATGGCGAAAGGCGAAGCCTACGCCAGCCCCTCGGACCTGAAGTCAGACCTCAAGGCCGTGCTCAACTCACTGCTCCAGCACCAGGGCCGCTCCTTCCGCACCGGCCCGCTCCCAGACCTCATCCGCGCCGTCGATGTCTTCGGCTTCCATCTCGCCACACTGGACATGCGCCAGAACTCCGCCATCCACGGCCGCGTCATCGCCGAACTCCTGAAGGTCGCTGGCGTCGCCGACGACTACGAAAAGCTGGAAGAAGACAAGCGCTGCGATCTCCTGCTGAAGGAACTCGCCCACGGCCGCCTGCTCGCTTCGCCCTTCGCCAACTACAGTGACGAGACGCGCCGCGAACTCAAGACGCTCGCCATGGCCGCCGAAATGAAGAAGCGGCACGGGCCCGACGCCATCCGCAACTACATCATCTCCAACACCACCGCCGTGTCCGATCTCCTCGAAGTCTACGTCCTCCTCAAGGAAGTCGGCCTCTTCCGTCCCGGCGTCGAACCCTCAACACAGGTCTTCGCCGAGCCCCTCTTCGAAACCATCGGCGACCTCCGCGCCGCGCCCGAAACCATGAAACGCTTCCTCGCCCTGCCCATGATGCGCGCCCTCCACGGCAAGGACGGCTCGCAGGAAGTGATGATCGGCTATTCCGACTCGAACAAGGACGGCAGCTACCTCACCTCGATCTGGGAGCTGCAGAAAGCCTCACGCGCGCTCCACAAGGTCGTCACCGACGCAGGCCTGCGCTTGCAACTCTTCCACGGCCGTGGCGGCGCCGTCGGTCGCGGCGGCGGCTCCAGCTTCGAAGCGCTTCTCGCCCAGCCGCAAGGCACGGTGAACGGTCGCATCCGCATCACCGAACAGGGCGAGGTCGTCGCCAACAAGTATGGCGATCCCGACCTCACCCGCCAAAGCCTCGAAACCCTCACCGCCGGCGTCGTGCTCGCCTCCCTCTCGCAACAGCAGGGCGCCAACGCCACGGCCCAGCAGGGCGAAGCGATGGACAAACTCTCGCAGGCCGCCTTCCGCGCCTATCGCGCGCTCATCTACGAAACACCCGGCTTCGTCGACTATTTCTTCGCCGCCACGCCCATCACCGAGATCGCCGACCTCAACATCGGCAGCCGGCCCGCCATGCGCCAGACCAAGCGCAGCATCGAGGGCCTGCGCGCCATTCCATGGGTGTTCTCCTGGGCGCAGTCGCGCGCCATGGTCCCCGGCTGGTTCGGCTTCGGCTCGGCGGTGAAGACCGCCGGCGTCGATATCAGCCTCCTCAAGGAGCTCCACGAAACCTGGCCGTTCTTCCACTCGGCCATGGGCAACATGGAAATGGTGATGGTGAAGTCAGACCTCTCCATCGCCGGCCGCTATGCCGGCCTCGTCGAGGACAAGGCGCTCGCCGCAAAAGTCTTCGGCGTCATCTCCTCGGAATGGAAGCTGACACACGACACGCTGCTCGAGATCACCGGCCAGTCCGAACTGCTCGAGAAGAACCCCGACCTCGCCGGCACGATCCGCTCGCGCCTGCCCTACATCGATCCGCTCAACCACCTGCAGATCGAACTTATCGCCCGCCGCCGCAAGGGCGATGAAAGCGAAGCCACCCGCGAAGGCATCCTCCTCGCCATCAACGGCGTCGCCGCCGGCCTCCGCAATACCGGATAAGCGTCAGCCGCCGAGTATCGCGCCAGCCTCGTTCGCCGCCTTCGAAGCCGCGCTCCGCGCCTCCGCCATCGGCAACACCACGCCGAACGCGGATCCACGACCCGGCTCGCTCTCCACCAGGAACTCGCCGCGATGGCGCTGCACGACGTGCTTCACGATCGCGAGCCCAAGCCCGGTCCCCGGCCTGAGCCCCCTGCCCGGATCAACGCGATAGAACCGCTCCGACAATCTCGGCAGGTATTGCCGCTCGATCCCGGGCCCCGCATCCGTCACCCGCAGCACGGCAAATCTCGCGCCCGACTTGCCCGCGCCCAGCGCCGTCACGATCGACATGCGGCCCGCCGTATCCCATCGCCGCCCCGCGCGCGCTTCTGCCTCCGTCAGCGCCAGCCCCGCCAGCACCTCGATCTCGACCGTGTCGCCGTCCTCCGAATACTTGATCGCGTTGTCGACCAGGTTCTGCGCCACCTGCGCCAACTCGTCCCGCACCGCGGTCACGTTGGCCCCGCCCGCCGCCGGGCAGGTTAGCTTCAGCGTCACGCCCCGCTCCGCAGCCACCGGAAGCAGAGCAACCACCACCTCCGCCGCCACGGCCGCCAGATCCGCCTCGCCCTCCGGCGGCCTGTGCTCCACCAGCTCGATCCTCGACAGCGAAAGCAGGTCAGAGATCAACCGCTTCATCCGCTCGGCCTGGCCCTGCATGATCTCGAGGAATTTTTCCTGCGCCTTGGGATCGTCCTTCGCCGGCCCGCGCAGCGTCTCGATGAACCCCGCCAGCGACGTCAGCGGCGTGCGCAGCTCATGGCTGGCGTTGGCGAGGAAATCCACCCGCGCGAATTCTGCCCGCTTGATGTCCGTCAGGTCGTGCATACTCACCAGCACGCCCGTCCCCAGCGGCGCCGCTACGCAGGAGAAATAGCGATCCGTCTCGTCGCGCTCGACGAACTCGAAACGTTGCGGCGTCTTCTCGCGCTTCGCCTGCGTCACCGCATCGAGCAGCTCCGGCCGCCGCACCACCGCCGTCAGCAACGGCTCGGCATTCACGAAGCGGAATTGCCGCCGCGACGCCGCGTTCGCCGCCTCCACCTTGCCGCCCGCGTCGATATACATCGCCGGCTCCGGCAACGCCTCGATTAGCGCCACGCGATATTTGCGCTCCGCCTCGGCCCGCGCCGCGACTTGTTCATCCGTCGCATCGTCCGCGCGCATCGCATCGCGCGCCAGGTCGGCGGTGCCGGCGAAGAACGCCACGATGAACGCCACGATCATCAGCCCCGCCAGCGTCGCCGCCCACAGCGAGATCTCACCGATCAGCGCGAGCCCCACGAGAACAGCCACGCAGGCTGCGCCGATGACCAGGAAATCGCTGGCGCGCCGCCCGCGCGTCACCCGCGCGAAGGCGTCTCCGCCCTCGTCCTGCCTTTCGGCGCCGTCGCGCTCGGCCATCGTTTTCGGTCCTTCGACTCTCGACCTAAGCCGACATGCCTGATTTGCCTAGATTTTCCTGTGGACGCCAGCGCCACACCCAAGCCCACCGGTAATCGTCCATATTGTTTTCCGATAAGAAACGTTGACTCGCAAAGTGCGCTGGGGGAAATCCTGCCCAGCGCCGCCTCTACCGGCGAAAACATTCCCTGAGGTGTACTCCATGCGAATGACTCTTCTGCTTGCCGCCTCCGCGGCCGCGCTTCTGGCCGCGTGCTCGCCCACAAAGCCCGCGGCGGTCGAAACCCCCAAGGCCGCCGCCATCGGCGCCTTCGGCGTCGATCTCACTAATGCCGACACGGCCGTGAAGCCCGGCGACGACTTCTTCAAATACGCCAACGGCAAGTGGCTCGCGACTTTCCAGATGCCCGCCGACAAGGCCCGCTATGGCTCGTTCGACGCGCTGGGCGACAAGTCGGAAGCCGACGTGAAGTCGATCATCGATGGCTTTGCGACGACCGCGCCCGCCGCCGGCACCAACGTCGCCAAGGCCGCGGACTTCTACGCAAGCTGGATGGATGAAGCAGCCCTCGAGACACGCGGCATCGAACCGCTGAAGCCTTATCTCGATACGATCAACGCCATCAACACCAAGGCGGACCTGCTGAAGGTCGTCGCCACTGTTGGTTACGCGTCGCCCTTCGGCCTCGGCATCGAAGCCGACACCGCTGATCCGACGCGTTACGCTGTCTGGGGCGCCCAGGGCGGCCTCGGCATGCCCGACCGCGAATACTATCTCGGCAAGACGGAATCGCAGGTCAAATACCGCGCCGCCTACAAGGCCTACGTCACGAAGATCTTCGAACTGCTCGGCGATCCGGCGCCGGCGGCTTCGGCCGACACGGTGATCAAGTTCGAGACCGAAGTCGCCAAGGGTCACTGGAAGCAGGAAGAACTGCGCGTGACGGACAAGGCCTTCAAGGCGATGGATGCAGCAGGCTTCAAGAAGCTTGTCCCGAACATCGATCTGGACAAGTTCGCAACCGACGCCGGCCTGCCCGCGCTGGCCAACATGGTCGCCTATGGCGACACGTCGATCACCGCCGGTGCCAAGCTTGTCGACAGCCAGTCGATCGCGGCATGGAAGAAGTACCTCACCTTCCACATCGCGTCCGACAACGCGACATTCCTGACCAAGGCCTTCGACGACGCCTCGTTCGAATTCTTCAACAAGACGCTCTCGGGCGTCTCCGCCAAGCGCGACCGCTGGAAGCGTGGCGTGCAGCTGCTCGACGGCAACATCGGTGAAGCTCTGGGCGAAGCCTACGCCGCCAAGTTCTTCCCGCCGGAGAACAAGGCCAAGATGGAAGCGCTCGTCGGCAACCTCCACACGGCGCTTGAGAGCCGCATCAAGGGCCTCACCTGGATGGACGAGCCGACCCGCGCCGAAGCGCTGAAGAAGCTCGCCAACTTCGAGGTCCGCGTCGGCTATCCGAACAAATGGCGCGATTACTCCGCCATGCAGGTCGACAAGGCCAAGCTCTTCGAGAATGTGATGGCTGCCCGGACGTTCGAGTGGAAGCGTCAGGTCGCCCAGCTCGGCGGCCCGGTGGATCGCGAAGAATGGGACATGAACGCGCAGACCGTGAACGCGTCCTACAATCCGCTGATGAACCAGATCACGTTCCCGGCTGGCATCCTCCAGCCTCCATTCTTCGACGTGAATGCCGACCCGGCCGTGAACTATGGTGCGATCGGCGCCGTCATCGGCCACGAGATCGGTCACGGCTTCGACGACCAGGGCTCCGCCTTCGACGACAAGGGCGTCCAGCGCGACTGGTGGACCGCCGAGACGAAAGCGAAATTCGTCGCTGCGGCCGACGTGCTCAACAAGCAGTATGACAGTTACTGCCCGTTCCCCGACCAGTGCATCATCGGCAAGCTGACGACCGGCGAGAACATCGGCGACCTCGGCGGCGTCATCATGGCCTATACCGCCTATCAAGAATCGCTTGGCGGCAAGGAAGCTCCGGTCATCACGGTCGACGGCGTCGACTACACTGGCGACCAGCGCTTCTTCCTCTCGTGGGCTCAGGTCTGGCGTGCGATGGCGCGTGAAGACCGCGCACGGCAACTGCTGACCCTCGATCCGCACTCGCCGCCGGAATACCGCGTCAACGGCGTCATGCCGAACGTCGACGCCTGGTACGACGCCTTCGGCGTCAAGGAAGGCGACAAGATGTACCTCCCGCCAGAAAAACGCGTCCGCATCTGGTAACCTGATCCATCTCCGAAATCGGAAAGGCCCGCTCGAAAGAGCGGGCCTTTTTGTTTGCGCCTGCGGCGGCCCCCACCGTCTCGCTGACTACGTCAGTGATCCACCTCCCCCGCCCTTCGGTCGGGTGAGGAAAAGCTCTGCATTCGTCGTCCCGATTTCCTCCTCCGCGCAAAGCGCGGGGGAGGTGGATGTGTGCGAAGCACGCAGACGGTGGGGGCAGCAGCCGGCGCAACCCGGCCGAATCTGCTGTGGGATAACTCCGGCTCTTTCCGCACAATCCCCAACGATCTCAACGCGAGATGCGGGGGCGAGGTGTGGGATAAAACAAAACTTATCCCCGCCCCCTCCGGGCGGCCTGATACTCCTCCGCATGACAGAGGCCGATCCCATCGCAGAGGAGAACGACCCAGCCGGCCCGCTTGTCTGGCTGCTGCTGCCAGTGCTGCTGCACAGTGCTGCCGTTGCCGTTGCCGTTGCCGCTGCTGCCGCTGCTGCCGCTGCTGCCGCCGCTGCCGCCGCTGCCGCTGCTGCCCGCAGCGGGATGCCGCTGCCGCCGCTGCTGCTGCTGCTGCCCTTCTTCACCGGCGTCCGCCGCCACGCCGAACGGATCGCGCGTTCGGCCGCAAGCTGCTTCCCGTGCGCTGCTGTTGTTGCTAGCGACGCACCGGCGGATGGTTGGGCCTCGCCGCTGCAATTCACCCCTTCGCGTTTACTTGCGGGTTACACTAACAAACAAGGTAAGACTGAACGAAAACCAGTAGAAATTTACTCAAAACCTGTTCGCTTTAGATCTTCCTTAGCCAACCACGTGTAGTTTCCACCATAAGCCGAGCAAATCGGCAGACGGCACAAGACTACATAAACAACGGTGGTGGTGATGTTGAACGCGAAAGTCCGGGAAACCGGCTCTGAAGAAGTTGTCGAGCAATCCTTCCTGAAAGCCCTCTCCCTCCTCGAGCAAGCGCATCGCCGCCTGCACGACGTGGTGAAGGACAACCTTGAACGTTCGGGTGAGCGCTCGCTCACCGGCGTCCAGGCTCTCCTGCTGTACGAGATTGGCGACACCGAAACCCCCGCCAGCGCCCTCCGCGCTCGCGGCTCCTTCGCCGGCACGTCGATGTCCTACAACGTCAAGAAACTTCAGGAAGGCGGCTATCTGCTGCAGTCGCGTTCCAGCGACGACCGCCGCACGGTCCGCCTCAAGCTCACGCCTTCGGGCAAAGCCGTTCGTGCCCGCGTCCAGGACCTTTTTGAGAAGCAGGCGTCCGCTCTCGAACCTACTGCCTCGGTTCGCGCCGACGACCTCGAACAACTCAACAAGGCCCTGGCGCGGCTCGAGCGCTTCTGGTCCGACCAGATCCGCTACCAACTCTAAGGATAAACACGGACCCCGGCCTGATAGTCTGGGGCTGAGAACCTTGGGCCAATCTGCCCTTGGGGAGGAGACGGCGGACTCCCGCGATAGCCGGGACCCGACGCCAGTGTACCCAATCCGCCGGCTCCTCACGGAGCCGGCGGTTCTGTTTTCAGGACTTGGGTCGCCTCACGCGCGTCTCACGTGACATTGTCCGGCAGTTGCGAGCGAGTCGCAAAAAGCCTGCGACGACAAGGCATAATCCATCAGTTCCGATTTGACCTAAGTCTAGGAAACCGCCGCGTGCGGCCTTAGGTTGGCCTACGCGTCCACAAGAGACGTGATGCTGCGCCAAGAGTGAACGCCCCGATGAAACACCTCGCCGCCTTCGAAAACGCCCTCGAAGAAATCAGGTCCGAAGGCCGCTACCGGGTATTCATCGACCTCAAGCGCTACCGCGGCCAGTTTCCCAAGGCCTCTGTCCGCCACAATGACGGCCGCGAGCAGGACGTTACCGTCTGGTGCTCCAACGACTATCTGGGCATGGGCCAGGACCCCGACGTGATCCAGTCGATGAAGGATGCCGTCGACACCTTCGGCGCCGGCTCGGGCGGCACCCGCAACATCTCCGGCACCACGCGCTACCACGTAGACCTCGAAAAAGAGCTCGCTAGTCTCCACGGCAAGGAAAGCGCGTTGCTCTTCACCTCCGGCTATGTCTCGAACGAGGCGACCCTGTCGACGCTCGCCAAGATCATGCCGAACGTCATCATCTATTCGGACGAGCTGAACCACGCCTCGATGATCGAAGGCATCAAGCGTTCGCACTGCGCCAAGCGCATCTTCCGCCACAACGACATGGCGCACCTTCGCGCCCTTCTCGAAAACGATCCGGCCGACGCCCCGAAAGTCATCGCCTTCGAGTCCGTCTACTCGATGGATGGCGACGTCGCCCCGATGCACGAGATCTGCGATCTCGCCGAAGAATTCGACGCGATGACCTATCTCGACGAGGTCCACGCCGTCGGCATGTACGGCCACGAAGGCGCGGGCGTCGCCCAGCGCGATGGCGTGATGGACCGCATCACCATCTGCGAAGGCACGCTCGCCAAAGCGTTTGGCGTCATGGGCGGCTACATCGCCTCCAAGACCGCGATCTGCGACGCCATCCGCTCCATGGCCCCTGGCTTCATTTTCTCGACCTCGACATGCCCGGTGCTGGCCGCCGGCGCGCTGACATCGATCCGCAAGCTGCGCAGCGATTTCGGCCGCGAGCTGCGCACCATCCATCAGCAAAAAGCGGAAATGCTTCGGCAGAAGCTGATCGCCGCGAAACTGCCGGTGATGATGGCCGACACCCACATCGTGCCGCTGCTGGTCGGCGACCCGGAGCGCTGCAAGGCGCTGTCCGACACACTGCTGTTCGACTTCGGCATCTACGTCCAGCCGATCAACTACCCGACCGTGCCAAAGGGCACGGAACGCCTGCGCTTTACCCCGTCGCCGCAACACACCGAAGCGATGATGGACGAACTGGTCGCCGCTCTCGTGGCGATCTGGGCGCAGCTCGGGCTGAAACGCGCGGCGTAGGCAGCGATTTCATCGGCGGCGCGACTCCCGGCATGCTCCGGTTGAAGCCGGCCTCAATGGAGCCGGTGCGAGGCGACAATGTCGGTGGAATTCTGGACTCTGTTCGGCGCCATGGTGCTTGGGCTCGTGCATCTCACGGCCGCGTCATTCACGTTCAAGGCGCAAGTCGGCAACGCCTACTCGGTCGGGGCGCGGGATGAGGATATTCGACCGGCCGGAGTCGCTGGCCGTCTTGATCGCGCGCAACGCAACTATCTCGAGACTTTCGCGATTTTCGCCGCGGCGGTGCTGATGCTGGAAAGCCTCGACAGGACGGGCAGCTGGCTAAGCGTGGTCGGCGCATTGATCTATCTGGGCGGGAGGACTCTCTTCCTGCCGCTCTATGCTGCGGGTGTACCCTGGCTCCGGACATTCAGCTGGAACATCGCCACGGCCGGGCTCGCGATGGTCATGGTCGCGCTGGTGTGGCTGCCTGAGGGGTGATGCGCCAAGTCGCGAGCGAGGTTGTAGTGTCCGACGACCCCGACCACGAAATCCTTCTCGAGATGAACCGCATCGGCGGCGCAATCGAAGTGCGCGCCGTCTCCGCCGGCGACGGTCTGGAAGTCGTGTTCACTGCTCCCGCCAATGCGGCACAGGCGGACATCGAGCGGCTGGCGCGGGCTAAACTCGCCTACGTTCGGTCTCGCGGGAGCGGCGGAGCGCGGGGGCCTAGCGGCAGCAGCAGGGGTGGAATTGTCGTCTGATCGTGCGCGGGGCCTCATCTTGAAGCCCTGGATTTCCGACGTGTCTCGCGACCTGATCGTTTTCGCCCGAGCTTTTTTGCCATCGCCGTCTTGGCGCCCGCATCAAATCGGACAGACTGCCAGCGGCCGGGGCCGGGAGATCACGATGCGCATAAGTCTAGTTTGTCTGCTGGTGCTGTCGCTGTGTGGATGCGTTGGCGATGGCGTCGAGTATGGCGGGGTGGGTGCCCCTCGCGCAATTCCGGCGACGGCTATTCCATGCAGCGACGCTGGTCTCAAGCGCGCCGAAGACGGGCAGATGCATATTCCGGAAGAGGTGTCGATGTTCTTCATGGCTGCGCAAGCCTATCAATCCATCAACAGCATGCGCCTCAGCTACGACGTGAACGAGACGGGAAAGGCGATCAACGTCAGCTATATCGGCCCGCCGGAATACCTGAGGCACGCAACACGTCAGAAGTTGATCCGCGCGGCGTCCGATTTCCTGCAATCATCTCGATATGCGTGGCCCGCTACGCCCAGCTTCGCAACGGACTGCGAATTTGAGTTGGAATACGTGATCGATTGGGACCGCGGGCCCGATGGCGTTACGCAAACGCGAACTCCAAAAGAGCGCTAGTGCCGAGTATTTGGCCGAATCTTTTTCCACAGCCTCGGCGAGCTATGGCGCGTTCAGCATCCCGCGTCCCCGCTTGCGGCGCCGACTCAGCGCGCCTTGCGCACGCCTTTGCCCAGGCCGATCTTCTTGGCGAACTCGGAGCGGCGTTCGGTGTAGTTCGGCGCGACCATCGGATAGTCGGCGCCGAGCCCCCAGCGGCGGCGATAGTCGTCCGGGCTCATGTCATAGCGTGAGCGCAGGTAGCGCTTCAGCATCTTCAGCTTCCGACCGTCTTCCAGGCAGACGATGTGGTCGGGCGTCACCGATTTCGAGATCGGCACGGCCGGTTTCGGCTTGTCCTCCGATGCCTTTTCTCCCGTCGAGGAGAGGCCGGACATGGTCCTGTAAACAGAACGGATGACGTCCGGCAGGCTATCTGTTGTCACCGGATTGTTGGAGACGAAGGCCGACACGATTTCGGAAGTCATTCGCATCAGATCATCGTGCGATAGCACAGAATTTCCGGACGTATCCGCCATCACTTCTACCCACAACAGCCCCAAAGCCGGGCGATCAACGCGCAAGTCCAAGAAGAAGGCAACTAACTACCGACCCGTGGACCACAGATTAATCAGGAATACTGATTCTGATCCATCTGGCCTTGGTAAATACCTTGGGAACCGGCAAGACTTGCCAATTGCAAGGGTGTCCCGTATCGCCCGTGAAACCAGCTCACAGATGAGTCCGGAGGGCCGCGCATGAGCCAATCGAACCCGCTCGTTGGAACGCGGGAACATGCCTTTTTCGGAGCTTCGCTGGCCGAGCGCGATCCTTCGATCGCCAAGTTCATCGGCGAGGAGCTGCATCGCCAGCAGCATCAGATCGAGCTGATCGCCTCGGAGAACATCGTCTCGCGCGCCGTCCTGGAAGCGCAGGGATCGATCCTCACCAACAAGTACGCCGAAGGTTATCCGGGCAAGCGCTACTATGGCGGCTGCGAATTCGTCGACGAGATCGAGACGCTGGCGATCGAACGCGCCAAGCAACTTTTCGGCGCCGGCTTCGCCAACGTCCAGCCTTCCTCGGGCAGCCAGGCCAACCAGGCCGTGTTCAACGCCCTCATCAAGCCGGGTGATCCGATCCTCGGTATGAGCCTCGACGCAGGCGGTCACCTCACGCATGGCGGCGTCGCTAATCAGTCGGGCAAATGGTTCAAGGCGCACCACTACGGCGTGCGCCGCCAGGACGGCCGCATCGATCTCGACGAGGTCCACAAGATCGCAACCGAGTCCCACGCGAAAATCATCATCGCCGGCGGCTCGGCCTATTCGCGCACGATCGACTTCGCCGGCTTCCGCAAGATCGCGGACGAGATCGGCGCCTACCTGATGGTCGACATGGCGCACTTCGCCGGCCTTGTGGCCGCGGGTCTCATCCCCAATCCGATGGATCACGCCCACGTCGTCACCACCACGACGCATAAGACGTTGCGCGGTCCGCGCGGCGGCCTGGTGCTGACCAATGACGAGGCGGTCGCCAAGAAAGTGAACTCGGCCGTGTTCCCCGGCATCCAGGGCGGACCGCTGGTTCACGTCATTGCCGGCAAGGCGGTGGCATTCGGCGAGGCGCTAAAGCCTGAGTTCAAACGCTACGCGCAGGCTGTGATCGACAACGCCCGCGTGCTGGCCGAGACGCTGAAAGTAGGCGGCCTCGACATCGTCTCTGGCGGCACCGACACGCACCTGATGCTGGTCGACCTGCGTCCGAAGGGCGTCAAAGGCAACGACACCGAGAAAGCGCTCGAGCGCGCCTGGATCACCTGCAACAAGAACGGCGTGCCGTTCGATCCGGAAAAGCCGGCGGTTACTTCCGGTATCCGCGTCGGTTCGCCCGCGGCCACCACGCGCGGCTTCGGCACGGACGAATTCAAGCAGGTCGGCCGCTGGATGGTCGAAGTGGTCGATGCGCTTGCAAAGGGTGGCGACACGACCTCGATCGAGGAAAAAGTTCGCCGTGAAGTGAAAGCGCTGACGGATCGCTTCCCGATCTATGGCGTGAAGGGGTAATGATTGCGCTGCCCGTTCTGTGGCACAGCGGACTCGGTCGTTAAGGACAGCCGTCCCGCTGAAGAGGACAGCGCTGTCCGCCGCCGAAGGGGCTGCACGAATTGCGGCGGGCGCTTCACGACCTTCGAGCGCGTCCAGCTTCGCGATCTCACGGTTGTAAAGCGCGATGGGCGCAAGGCCGCGTTCGAGCGCGACAAGCTGCGCCGGTCGGTGAAGATCGCGCTGCAGAAGCGGCCCGTCTCCGAAGAGCAGATCGATCACATGATCTCGGGCATCGTCCGCCGCCTCGAGAACATGGGCGAGAGCGAGATCAAGACATCTGACATCGGCCAGATGGTGATGGAGTCGCTGAGCGAACTCGATCCGGTCGCCTTCATCCGCTACGCCTCGGTCTACAAGGACTTCAACAAGCCGGCCGACTTCGCCCGCTTCGTGGAGGCTCAGGTCGAGGAAGGCGGCGAAGGCGAGAAGGACGAATGAGCGGCGCTTCCGCCACCCGGCCTCAAATTACGCTGAAACTCGCGACGTCGCTCGATGGCCGTATCGCGACGGCGAGCGGCAATTCCAAATGGATCACTGGCGAAGCGGCCCGCGCTGAAGGGCACCGGCTGCGCGCCGCGCACGATGCGGTGCTCGTCGGTTCCGGTACGCTGATGGCGGACGATCCCGAGCTTATCGCGCGCACCGATCCGCCTCCCGCCAGGCAACCGCTGCGCGTCGTCGCCGACAGCCGCGGGCAGACGCCCGCCTCGGCCAAGCTCCTCACTACGCTCGACAAGGGTCCGGTCGCCATCGCCACGCTGGAGACCACGAACCTCGACCACTGGCCCTCGCATCGCGAACTCAGCTTCTGGATGCTGCCCAGGGATGCGCGGACGGGCAGCATCTCGCTCCCCGAACTCTTGAATTCCGCCGACAGGGCAGGGCTCAAATCCCTGATGATCGAGGGCGGGGGCAGGCTCGCCGCCTCCTTCATCCGCGATGGTCTGGTCGACCGGATCGAGTGGTTTCGTGCGCCAATTCTCCTCGGCGGCGACGGATTGCCGGGCCTCGGCCCCCTGGGCTTGGAGAAAGTCGTTGACGCGCCCACCTTTGAACGCGTGAGGGTGAAGGAGGTCGGCGTCGACCTCTGGGAAAGCTACGTGCGGAAAGCGTGAGATGTTCACGGGCCTCGTAACCGATGTCGGCCGGGTGAAGTCGGTGGAAGACTCCAACGGCATCCGCCGTGTGCGGGTAGAGAGCGCTTATCCCGTGTCCGCGCTGCAGATGGGCGCGTCGGTGCAGCATTCCGGCGTCTGTCTCACTCTGGTCGAGTTTGGCGATAAGCCGGGCGGCGGATCGTGGTGGGTGGTCGAGGCGATCCCCGAAACGCTGTCGCGCACCACGCTGGGCAACTGGCTCGCCGGCACGCGCATGAACCTCGAACTGTCGCTGAAGCTGGGCGATGAGCTCGGCGGCCACCTGGTCTACGGCCATGTCGATGGCCTCGGCATTGTCCGCTCCATCAAACAGGACGGCGACAGCCGCCGCATTCGCGTCGAAGTCGCCGAGCCGCTGGCGAAATTCCTCGCCGAAAAAGGCTCGATTTGCATCGATGGCGTTTCGCTCACCGTTTCGGCTGTCGGCCATGACGATGGGGCGGACTGGTTCGAGGTCGCAATCATCCCGCATACCCTGCAAGTCACCACGCTGGGCACATTTACGCCCGGCGACAGGTGCAATCTGGAGGTCGACATGCTGGCGCGATATGTCGTCCGCATGCTTGAATGGCAGTCCAAATGAAAGACGAACCGCTGAAGTACGATTTTTCCGACGCGATCTCTCCCATCGAGGAGATCGTCGAGGAAGCGCGCAACGGGCGCATGTACATCCTCGTCGACGCCGAGGACCGCGAGAACGAAGGCGACCTGATCATCCCGGCGCAGTTTGCGACGCCGGCGCAGGTCAATTTCATGGCCAAGCATGGGCGCGGCCTGATCTGCCTGTCGCTCACGCGCGATCGGGCGCGTGTGCTCCAGCTCGACATGATGGCGCGCGAAAACCGTGAGAGCATGAAGACCGCCTTCACCGTCTCGATCGAGGCGAGGGAAGGCGTCACGACAGGCATCTCGGCGCACGATCGCGCGCACACGATTGCGGTGTCGGTCGACCCCACCAAGAGTTCGGAAGATATCGTCTCGCCCGGCCACGTCTTTCCGCTGGTCGCCAAGGAAGGCGGCGTGCTCGTCCGCGCCGGCCACACCGAGGCGAGCGTCGACATCTCTCGTCTTGCTGGTTTGTATCCGGCGGCCGTTATCTGCGAGATCATGAACGACGATGGCGGCATGGCGCGCCTGCCGGAGCTGGTCTCGTTCGCCCAGCTTCACGGCATGAAGATCGGCACCATCGCCGACCTCATCGCCTGGCGACGCCGGCATGACCGCTTCCTCGAACGCCGTATTGAATCCGATTTCGACAGCGCCTGGGGCGGCAAATTCCGTATCGTGGTGTTCCGCAACACGCTGGACGGCGCCGAGCACGTCGCGCTGGTGAAGGGCCGCATCACCGGCGACCAGCCGACCCTGGTGCGCGTCCACCGCGTCGACTTCCTCTCCGACTTCCTCGGCGAGGCCGGCAAGCGCGAAGGCCTGGTCCGGCGCTCGATGGAGCGTCTGGCCGCCGCCGAGGAGCCGGGCGTCGTCGTGTTCGTCCGCATGGGCATGGGCGAAGAGATCGCCCGCACGCTCGGCGCGCTGGAATCCGGCGCGCACGAACCGCAGGAAGGCGCTCACCCATTGCGCGAGTACGGCGTCGGCGCGCAGATCCTGAAGGATCTCGGCGTCCGCCGCATGATCCTGATGAGCAATACGCGTCCAAACGTGCTGCCGGGCCTTGACGGATACGGCCTTGCGGTCGAGGGCTGGCGCCGGATCGACGGAGATTAGATGCCTGACGCGCCCCGCATACTGATCGTCACGTCGCGCTACTACGCCCACATCGCGGCGGAGCTCGAGGCTGGCGTGGTCGAGGGGCTGGAGAAAGTCGGGGCGACTTACGAATTCCTCGAAGTCCCGGGCGCCTTTGAAATCCCGGGCGCGATCGCCATGGCGGCGGAGACGGGCGAGTATGATGGCTTCGCCGCACTTGGTTGTGTGATCCGCGGCGAGACCGGCCACTACGATCTCATCTGCAACGAAGTCGCGCGCGGCCTGATGGATCTGTCGCTTGCCGGAGTGCCTGTCGCCTTCGGCGTGCTGACCGTCGAGAGCGAAGCACAGGCGAAAGTGCGAGCCGACCATAAGGGCAAAAACAAGGGGGCCGAAGTCGTCGCGGCTGTCCTGCGGATGGTCGGCCTGTCCTATCGCTTCACGCAGGGCCGCGAGGAATGAACCAGAAGGCGATCTCTGCCGAGGCCGAACGCAAGCTAACCGCCGCGCGCCGGGCCGGCGCGCGCCTCGCCGCCGTGCAGGCGCTCTACCAGATGGAGCAGACCGAACAGTCCGCCCGCTCCGTCATCGCGGATTTCATGGAAGATCGCCTCGGCCTCGACGATGAAGGCCAGCCGGTCGAGGAAGCCGATCCGGACCTGTTCAAGCTGATCGTCGATGGCGTGGTCGCGCGCCAGGAAGAGATCGACGCGGCTATCATGAAGCGCCTCGCCGAAGGCTGGAAGATCGAGCGGCTCGACGCCACCTCGCGCGCCATCCTGCGCGGCGCGGTGTATGAACTGGTCGCCGAGATCAGTCTGCCATCGCAGATCATCCTCGATGAATACGTCTCCATCGCGCACGCCTTCTTCGAAGGCGCGGAGCCGAAGTTCATCAACGGCCTGCTAGACGCAGTCTCCCGAGATGTCCGGAAGACGTGACAGCGATGGATGAGTTCGATCTCATCCGGAGATATTTCGCCCCGCTCGCAACCTCGCCCGGCGCAGATGGTCTGCGCGATGATGTCGCCGAGATCGCCCGTCTTGAAGGTGGAATGGGTCTGATCGCCACCAAGGACGCCATCGTCGAAGGCATCCACTTCCTGCCCGACGACCCGATCGGCACGGTCGCGCAGAAGCTGGTGCGCGTGAACGTCTCCGACATCATCGCCAAGGGCGGCAAGCCCGATGCAGCGCTGCTCGCGCTGGTCTGGCCCAAGGGCCGCGACATGAACCAGCTCGGCGATTTCTCCCGCGCGCTCGGCGCAGATCTGCAACGCTGGGGCGCGCACCTCGTTGGCGGCGACACAACGTCCACTGACGGCCCACTCACCCTGACCCTCACCCTTTTGGGCAAGGTCGGTGCGCGTGGACCTGTCCGCCGCTCCGGCGCCAAACCAGGCGATGATCTCTGGGTCACCGGAACGATTGGCGACGGCTGGCTCGGCCTCCAGGCCGCGAAGGGCGCGTTTGGCGCGCTCGGCGCGGAGGCGCGCAACTTCCTCGTCTCGAGATACCGCGTGCCCGAACCGCCCCGGCTGCCGATAGCTGACCTTGTCGCCGCATCCGCCAGCGCCAGCATCGATGTCTCCGATGGCCTCATCGCCGACGCCGGCCATATCGCCGAAGCATCCGGCGTCAGCATCCTGATCCGCTCGGCCGATGTCCCGCTCAGCGCCGCCGGCCACGGGTTCCTGGCGAACGCGAAGGCGGACCTTATGGCCTTGCTGACAGGCGGCGACGACTACCAGACCCTGTTCACAGCACCAGCTTCGGCTGGCGACTCGATCCGCGCGTCAGGCCAGCCGGTCGCGCTAATCGGTGGGGTGGAGCAGGGCGAAGGGGTGCGAGTGGTCGATGCTTCGGGCGCCGTTCTCACGCCCCCAAAAGGCGGTTGGACCCATTTTTCGGGCTGAGACAGCCGTCCGGACGCGTTTCTCGTCGCCAGTAACCGAAACGTCAGAGCCTGACACTGTCAGGCCGTTAAGATTTGCGGTATGTACTGGCCTGCTTCGAGGCTGAAGGATTCTCCCACCATGTCACGCACTCTTACCGCTACCGCCATTGGGCTGGTGCTCGCTATCGTCGCTAGCTGCGCCCAGCAGAGCCCGCCCACCACGTCAGTCGCCAATCTGTCTTCCGAGGCGCCGCTTCCCGCGCGCATCGACAACTTCCGCCTCGTCTCGGCGGACGGTTTCGCTCACGACCTCTACCGGATGAAAGACGCCTCCGCGATCGTACTGGTGATGCACGGCGCCGGCAGCCCGGAAACCGCCAAACAGGCGCCCGAACTCGAGAAGCTGCACGCGGCCTACGTGTCCAAGGGCGTCGAGTTCCTGCTGGTGAACTCGAACCCCGGCGACACGCGCGAGGCCATGCTGGCCGATGCGCAGAAGAATTCGATTACCATTCCGATCCTGCAGGATGACCTGCAGCTCGTCGGCGAGCAGATCGGCGCGACGCGCGTCGGTGAAACGTTCGTTGTCGATCCCAAGACGTGGAAGATCGCGTATCACGGCGCTCTGTCGGCGGACGCGATCGACGCGGTCTCGTCAGGCAAGGCTGTGAGCGTCGCCTCTGTTCCGGCGAAGGGCGCGGCGATCAAGTTCCCGGCGCGGTCCAAGCAGGCCAAGGCTGAGTTCGCCAAGATCTCCTACTCCACCACGATCGCGCCGATGCTCGAGCAGAAATGCGTCGCCTGCCACCAGGAGGGCGGCATCGCGCCGTTCGCCATGGACAGCTACGCGAAGGTCAAAGGCTTCGCGCCGATGATCCGCGAGGCCGTGCGCACCGATCGCATGCCGCCGTGGGACGTCGATCCGCATGTCGGCAAGTTCGCGGATGACAAGTCGCTCTCGCCCGACCAGATCAAGACGCTCGTTCACTGGGTCGAAGCTGGCGCTCCGCGCGGCGAAGGCGATGACCCGCTTGCGCGGGTCAAGCACGTCGCTCCGGATTGGCCGCTCGGCAAGCCAGACGTTGTTGTCAATATTCCTAAGTACACCATCCCGGCGTCGGGCTATGTCGATTACCAATACCCGCTTGTCGCCAACCCGTTGACCGAAGGTCGCTGGCTGAAGGCCTCGACGGCGAAAGTCTCGCAGCGTCAGGGCGTCCACCACATCCTCTCGGGCTTCGTCAAGGAAGGCGAGTCGAACAAGGGTATGCAAAACTGGTCGTCGTCGGTGGGCGGCTACACGGTCGGCATGGAATCCGTTGTGAACCCGAAAGGCATGGGTACGTACATCCCTAAGGGCGGCGAGCTCGCGTTCCAGATGCACTACACGCCGTTTGGTAAGGAAGCCGTCTCAGCCGAGCAGATCGGCCTCTACTTCTACAAGGACGGCGAGAAGCCTGACTTGATGATGCGCGAGATGCCGCTGGTCGACCAGTTCATCGAGATCCCGGCCAACGATCCGGCGCATAAGGAAATCGCCTACTTCAACTTCCCGAAGGATGCGATCCTGCACACCGCCGTCGTACACGCCCACTATCGCGGCACGTACTCGAAGCTCGAGATCATCGATCCGGCCGGCAAGCGCGAGACGATTCTCAACGTGCCGTTCTACGATTTCAACTGGCAGCGCATGTACCAGTTCGACAAGCCGATCAACATCAAGGCCGGCTCGAAAGTCGTCGCCACCTACATCTACGACAACTCCAAGCGGAATCCGGCCAACCCGGATCCATCCAAGAAAATCGAGTGGGGCGACCAGTCGTTCGAGGAAATGTTCTATACCTCGCTGCGCTATCGCTGGGCCGACGAGACGGTCGAGAAGCAGACGAACTATGACCAGCTTCTGAATCAGGCCCGCCTGATGGGCATGATGGACGACAACCTCGACGACAAGCTGCAGAAGGCCGAACTGCGAGGGCAATTTGCTCAGTTGGCAGCCGCTCCGGGCGCGTTCGAAATGGGCGACGCCAACAAGGATGGCGGCATCGATCAGGGCGAACTCGATAACGTCCTGAAGATGATGCAGGCGATGCGGCGACCGCAGCCGGCTCAGCCGGCTGCTGCGACGGCGCCTGCCGCGCCGAAGTCTGGCGGCCAGTAGCCAAACGCGACTAAAGCAACGGCGCCCCGGTCATCGACCGGGGCGTTTTGCGTTGTGGGACGGGGCTCCGGCGCGGGTAAACGTCGCCCTAACCATTCTGCCCGATGCTGCACGACGGAGTTTCCCCATGCGCCTGTCCCGCCGCCGCCTGTTCATTGCCGCTTTCGCCGCGCTGCTGGCTACGGCGCCGGCTCACGCCGCCCCGCCCGCCGGCGGTCATGGCGAAGAAGAAAAGCAGACCGCCGACGAGAAGGAAATCGCGCGCTCGGTCGAACTCGGCGGACTCGTGTTTCCGATCTTCGATGCCAAGGGCAAGCTGAAGAACTACCTATTCGTCAATGCGCGCATGCTGGTCGGCCCCGGCAGGGATCCGTTCAAGTATCGCGACAAGGGCCACTTCATCCGCGACGCCGTTGTCCGCGCCGCGCACCGCACCAGCTTCGCCATGAAGGACGACGTCAACAAGCTCGACGAAAAGCTGGCCGCTGCCGAATGCCTGAAGGCGGCCAATCAGTCTATCGGCGAGAAGGACGCGCTGGTGACGATGACATTCACGCAGATCGCTAGCCAGGCCGGAAACTAGGTCAGGACCTAGTTGTCGCGGCCGGGGGATTCGCCAGGCTGACGGTCTTCCTGTTGCTGCCCGGGCAGCTGGTTGCGCAGGCTGCCCAGCGTGCCGAACAATTGCTCGAGGATCCCAAGTTCGCGGCCGCGCGTCGGCGTCACCCGTGAATTGTATTCCAGCACACGGCCGTCGTTGACGTCGTAGACCAGCACGTCGGAGACGACATCCTCGTCGTCGAACTGGATCGCCACGATCTCGCGTTGCACGACCTTAGGATAGTAGAAGGTCAACAGCTCGCGGGTCGAAGACATGTAGACCCACAGCTTGTCGTCGAAGACCGAGCTGGTCGATGGCGTGCCGAGGCGCGCAAGCACGGTTGAGCGCGTGTCGACGGAGGGTTGCACGTCGCCGGGCAGGGCCTGGTCCGGAACATAGCCGTGGAAGTCGCGCGTCGCTGCGCAGCCGGTAAGAGCCGCGGCGGCAAGTCCTGCAAGTGCGATGCGGCGCAGGTCCATGGGAAAACTCCGGAACTAGCAGGCTTGGTACAGGCCCACCGGGCGGCTTGGCAAGGCTTCCGGACAGGCGAACAGACCGCCTAATTGAGGCATGATCTTGCCCATCATCTCGCGGCCAGGTTTTCTCAAACGTCCAACTTCCCCGCCGCACGAACCCTGCTAGTGTCCGCGCTTTCCGGAAGGCCCTGGAGGCAGTAAGTGCTAGGCAAATGGCTCCAGAAGCAGAAGCGCAACCGCTGGGCGGTCGACAAGCTTCACAGCTCCATCCAGAACCATTCCCTGCGTCCGGACTTCTATTACGAGGGCGGCGCCCGCGACAATTTCTCCGGCCGGTTCGAGATGACGTCGCTGCACGCTTGCCTGGTGTTCCGGCGGCTGCGTAGCGCGGGCCAGGCCGGCAAGGACCTGTCCCAGGACACGTTCGACGCGCTCTTCCACGGGTTCGACGAAGCCCTGCGCGACATCGGCACAGGCGATCTCTCCGTGGGCAAGAAGATCCGCAAGATGGGCGAGGCTTTCTACGGCCGCGCCAAGGCCTATGAAGAGGCGCTGGCGGAAGACGCTCCGGCCGAAGCCCTCGGCAAGGCGCTGCAGCGCAACCTGGGCGTCAGGGAAGCCGAAACCGACCGATTTTGCCGCTATGTCCGGCTGGTCGAGGACACGCTCCAGCGCCACGAAAATCCCCAGCTTCTTTCGGGCGAGGTCAACTGGCCCAAGCTGACGCTCGCATAAGGGCCCAAACAGCCGCAGGCGGGGGCTGTCGCAGGGCCTGTTACACCCGTTTCCACGTGATATTAGACCTCAGCCATGGCCGGACGGGGGTGATTCCGCCCGGGCTCGCCATGGCGTATGTCTGAAGCGTCGGATCGGGGCGGGCGGCAGCTTCAGGCCGTTCGGGTCAGGCCACGCCACTGGTTGGAGCGCTTCGCGGACATGGGTGATCGCAAGGTCATTTCCATCGACGGCATGGGCGGTGACGATGCTCCGGGCATCGTCGTCGACGGGCTGGAACGTTTTGCCAAACGCAGACCTGATCTCCACTTCCTGATCCATGGCGATGAGGCGAAGTTGAAACCGCTCCTTGCGTCCGCGCCGAATGCATCGCCGCGCACGACGATCCGCCACACCGAGAAATTCATCACTATGGACGACAAGCCCGCGCAGATGCTGCGCCAGGGCAAGGGCTCGTCGATGTGGAACGCCATCGAAGCCGTGAAGACCGGTGAAGCCGTGGCCGCTGTCTCCGCCGGCAACACAGGCGCGCTGATGGCGCTGTCGATGTTCATCCTTCGCAAAGTGGAAGGCCTGCGCCGGCCGGCGCTGGTCGCGAGCTGGCCGACACGCAAGGGCGTCTGCGCCGTGCTCGATCTCGGCGCCGACATAGATGCTGACGCGGAACAGCTCGTCGAATTCGCGATCATGGGCGTTGCCTATGCGCGCGCCGTGAACGGCAAGGCCAATCCGAAAGTTGCGCTGCTGAATATCGGATCGGAAGAGCTAAAAGGCCACGAGTCGATCCGCGAGGCTGCGCGCCTGATCCGTACGGCAAACCTGCAGATGAATTTCCACGGCTTCGTTGAAGGCGACGACATCGTCTCCGGTGAAGTCGATGTCGTCGTCACCGACGGCTTCACCGGCAACGTCGCGCTCAAGACCGCCGAAGGGATGGTCAAGATGGTCGCCGACATGCTGCGGGAGTCGCTGAAGTCGGGACCGTTCTCAATGCTGGGCGCCCTGCTGGCGATGCCGGCGCTGAAGAAGTTCAGGTCGCGCCTCGATCCCCGTAGGGTGAACGGAGCGGTGTTCCTTGGCCTCAACGGCGTCGTGGTGAAAAGCCATGGCGGCACCGACGGGGTAGGCTTCGAACAGGCAATCTCGGTGGCGGCTGGCATGGGTGAGAGCCATTTTCGCGACGAGGTTGCCGAAAACCTCAAGCGGCTGGTCGCCAGTGCGGACGCCATATCGCCCGCCATTGCGCCCAGCCAGGAAGCTGCCAAGTAAGCAACCATGCCCTCTGCGCAGAGTTCCCATTGTACAGTGTTCAGTGACGAGGCGTTGACGTGAACGAATACGCATCGGTCGTGCGCGGCGTGGGCGGCTACCTCCCCGAAAAAGTGCTGACCAACGACGACCTCGCACGCATGGTCGACACCACCGACGAGTGGATCACCGCCCGCACCGGCATCAAGAAACGCCACATCGCGGCGGACGGGGAGGCCACCTCGGACCTCGCCGCCATCGCCTCCAAGCGCGCGCTGAAGGCGGCGGGCGTCAAGGCCGATGACATCGACCTCATCATCGTTGCGACAGCGACGCCGGACCATACCTTCCCGGCCACCGCCACCATCGTGCAAAACAAGCTCGGCATCACCCGCGGCGCGGCGTTCGACGTGCAGGCGGTTTGCTCCGGCTTCGTCTACGCCATCGCCACCGCCGACAACTTCCTCGCGCGCGGCCAGTTCGAGCGTGCGCTGGTGATCGGCGCCGAGACGTTCTCGCGCATTCTCGACTGGTCCGACCGCTCCACCTGCGTTCTGTTCGGCGACGGGGCGGGGGCGATTGTCTTAGAACGGCAGGACAAGAAGGTCGCGGGCGAGCGCGGCGTGAAGTCAGTCCACCTGCGCTCCGACGGGCGCTACAAGGACCTGCTCTATGTCGACGGCGGCCCCTCGACCACGCAGACCGTCGGTCACCTCAGGATGGTCGGCAACCAGGTCTTCAAGCACGCTGTCTCGAAAATCTCCGAAAGCGTGAAGGCTGCGGTCGAGCAGGCTGGCTGCACGATCGACGATGTCGACTGGTTCGTGCCGCACCAGGCCAACCAGCGAATCCTATCGGCTGTTGCCGAAAAACTGGGGCTCGACGAAGCGAAAGTCGTGTCCACGGTCGCCGAGCACGGCAACACGTCGGCGGCCTCGGTACCTCTGGCGCTGGCGGCGGCAGTTGATGATGGACGCGTGAAGCCCGGCGATCTCGTACTTATCGAGGCAATCGGCGGCGGGCTCACCTGGGGATCAGCCTTGATCCGCATTTGACTAAAATTATGTAAACGGATGAAATTATTCGGGATTTGACAATAATCCCCCTTAACATCCGATTCGGGCGCCGTTAGCCTGCATCACATCGCCCCGGAGACATCGAGTGCCTGAGAACACACTCACGCGCGCAGAGATCGTCGACAAGCTCGTCCAGAAGGTCGGGCTGACCAAGCAGGACTCCAGCAATTTCCTCGAGCGCGTACTAGAGCTTGTGTGCGCCGAGCTGGAACGGGACGAGGACGTGAAGTTTGCGCGTTTCGGCAACTTCGTAGTGCGTCGGAAAAAAGCCCGTGTCGGTCGCAATCCAAAGACCGGCGAAGAGGCTCCGATCACGGCAAGGCGGGTGGTGTCGTTCAAACCTTCTCCACTTTTGAGGCAGAGGGTTGAAGCAGCGATGAGCTCCCGGAGCCCCTGATGAATTCCGCAGCCAAGGCCGAAATGCCATTCGAGTCGGATTCCGTCCGCCCAATCGACGAGGCCAAGTCGGCTGACGCCTTCCGCACCATCGGCGAGGCTGCACAGGAACTCGGCCTAAAGACCCACGTCCTGCGCTTCTGGGAAACCAAGTTCGACAATCTCCGCCCCATGAAACGCCCGGACGGTCGCCGCTTCTACCGGCCCGAGGATATGGAGGTGTTGCGCAAGCTCCAGAATCTCCTCCACGTGCAGGGGCTGACCATCCGCGGCGCCCTCAAGGCGATCGACTCTGACTTAGCGGGGGAGCCGGGGGCGGCTTCGGTCAGCGACGAGAACGGGGCTGAAGAGATGCCGCTAGCCGGTGACACGGGCGCATCCGTGCGCGATCTGCAGGACGCCGTGCGCGATGCGGTGGAGCGTGGCGATTTCCGCGAACCGGAAGTTCGCGAGAACAACGTCGCCAAGGAACGCCTGGAGTCGCTCCTGAGCGACCTGACCAACCTCAAGTCCCGGTTGGACGCGGTTCGTACGGCGGCCTGATCTCGCCTGCATTGATTTGAGCGAAGGCTGGTGGGCGGTGACGGGATCGAACCGCCGACATCCTGCGTGTAAAGCAGGCGCTCTGCCAGCTGAGCTAACCGCCCTGGGAGAACCCCGCGCTAGCCGGACCGGCGTTCCCGGTCAAGGCAAACGCCGCCGAAATCCATCTACTCTCATGTCCAGATGGCGGCTGCCGCGAAACCACCCGCCCCGGCCGCAAGAGCCCCAAGGCATGCCGCGCCAAACCACAGCGCAAACCCACACCCACCTGTAGCGACCGCCACGCCCGCCTTGAACGCCGTATTGGCGGCCGCGGCGATCAGGATTGCGAGCGCCGCTGACGCTGGGGCTAGCCCCTCCATACTGCCGACGGCGAGCGTGACGGCGTCGACGTCCACAAGACCCGCCGTTGCAGCGAAGGCATTGAGCCCCATGTCGCCGAACCAGACAGCCGCCAGTTTCGCGGCGATAGTCAGCACGACGAGAAGCGCTGCGAACACCCCAACCGAAACGATATCGAGCGGATTGCGCAGAGCCCTTTGGCTAGCTTCGTTCTTCCGGCCCCGGTCGGCCAGCGCTACGATAGCGGCGAAGACCAGGGATACGAGGATCGCCGCGCCAAGTGGAATCCAGACGCGCAACGCGATGCCAGCGGACAGGGCGGAGCCAATGATCCCTACGCGCGTGAGGCTCACCACCATTGCGAGCGTGGCTGCGGCCGCAGCATCGCGTGGCGGCGTTTCGCCCTTTTTCGAACGGCGCGCGAGGTCGACCGTCACGGCAGTTGAGGACACGACCGCGCCCGCCAGCGCGCTGACAAGAAGGCCTGACTTTGGCCCGAGCGCCTTGAGCGCGACATAGCCGCCGAACGTCGCTGAGGCCAAAAGGATCGTGAGCAGCCAAAGCGAACGTGGGTTGACGGCGCCCCATGGGTCGATCGGCCGGTCGGGAAGGATGGGCAGTGCAATGAAGGTCGCCGCCAGGATCAGGAGCGCAGAGCGGATCTCCGGCCAGCTCAGCGACGCCAGCCAGCGATGAAGCGTCTGCTTGAACGCCAGGATCGCAGTGATCGCGACCGCCGCCGCCGCCGCAACAACAAGGCTGCCGAGCGCCGCATAGACGCCGAGGCCGAAGACCATCAGACCCGTAACCACGGAGGTCACCGACTTGTTGTTGGGGTCGGCATCGCGGAGATGGAACGCAATGAAAGCGGCTGCGAACGCCAGCGTGGTCGCGGCCAAAAAGAAAGGCCCTGCCAATGGCAGCGACAGGCCGGCAACCCCTCCGAACAGGCCGGAAAGCGCAAACGTCCGGAGGCCGGCGACGCGTTCGCCGTCCTCTTCGTCGCGCTGCTTCCACCCGCGCTCGACCCCCACGAGAAATCCGATCGCGAGGGCCATGGCGAGCCGCTGAAGCGCTTCGAGTATTTCCGGTGTCATGCCGTCTGAATAACGCGCGGGACCGTGCAGCGCACTGGAAGTCGCCAGAAAGGCGACAAGCGACGGAGAAAGCCTGAATGGTCGGAGCGGCGGGATTCGAACCCACGACCCCCAGTCCCCCAGACTGGTGCGCTAACCGGGCTGCGCCACGCTCCGCCAATTCAGGAGCGCCCTTATAGGCGCCCGACCGCCGATGAGCAACCGGCCCGAACCACAGGGATTCAGGCCGGTTTTTAGCTTCAGTCGTCTTCCGGCGGCGGTCCCCCACGCCCGCCTGGTCCGCCAGCCGGCCGCGTCTGTGGTCCCAATGTCTTAACCACGTGCTTGGCGATCGCCTCGATCTCCGCCGGCGAGAGCGAGTTCGCGAGAGCGGGCATTTCGCCCTGTCCCTGCGCAATCACCCGCGCCACGTTGGCGTAGTCGGTGCGGCCATTGACCGGCGGAGCGCCGACGGCGGTGCCGCCCTTGCCATCTGCGCCGTGGCACATCACGCACATCTGGTCGAACTTGGTCTTGCCGAGCGCCAGCTCCGCGGGCGTCGCGTTGACAGCCTGCGCCGCAGCCCGCGCCGATGCCGGCGCCGCCGCTACCTGCACGCCGCCAGCCGGCGCCGCGCCGTTCTCGCTCACGCCATCCAGCGTCAGCGCCACGATTTCCGCCGGTTTCCCGCGCGCCGAGATCGCGACGACAATGTACTGCCGTCCGCCCAGCTCGTAGGTCATCGGCGCCCCGCTGACGAGCGAGGGCATGTCCATCTCCCAGATGACCTTGCCGTTCGACTTGTCATAGGCGCGGAAAGCCGCGCTGCCGGTGCCGCCAGCCAGGTTGCCCGACGCGCCAAGGAAATAGAGGCTCTTGGTCAGCAGCGGGCTCGGCCGGATGTCGAAATCGCCCATCGAATCCCAGTCGAGGTTGAGTTCGGCAATCGCCGGGTTGTTGCGAATGCCAGGCGAAGGCTTGCTGAGCGGGATGCGCCACAGGTGCTCGCCCCGGTTCATGTCCACGGCGACCACTTCGCTATAAGGCGGCTTCAGGATCGGCAGCCCGCGCGGTCCCTGGACAACGTGGTTGCCCGACTGGACGTAGCGCATGTTGGTCCGCGACGGATCACCCGGCGCAAGTCCCGCCGCGTTGGGCTTGTAGCGGACCGGAACGTACATCGTGCCGGTGTCGGGATCGAACGCCCCGCCATTCCAGTTCGGTCCGCCGCCATAGCCGGGGCTGATCCACGTGCCCTTGAGGCCGGTCGCCTTAACGTCGACAAGCGGCTCATAGAGCGGCCCCTTGGCGTATTGCTCCATGATCTTCACGGCTTCAGCGCGAAGCTGCGGCGTAAAGTCGATCAGGTCTTCCTCATGATACCCCTGCTTCTGCAGCGGCGCCGGCCGCGTCGGGAAGGGCTGCGTCGGCGACAGTTTCTCGCCCGGCACCTGCGACGCCGGAACCGCGCGCTCCTCGATCGGCCAGATCGGCTCGCCGGTCACCCGGTTGAATACGAAGACGTTGCTCTGCTTGGTAAGCTGCGTCACCACGGGCACGACTTTGCCGTCCTTGACGATGTCGTGGAGGATCGGCGCGGCCGGGTTGTCGTAATCCCAGACGCCATGGTGCACCATCTGGAAGTGCCACTTCTTCTTGCCGGTCTTGGCGTCGAGGCAGACCAGGCTTTCGGCATAGAGGCCGTTGCCCAGCCGCTCGCCGCCATAGAAATCGTTCGAAGGCGTGTCGGTCGGCAGGTAGACCAGTCCGCGCTCGAGGTCGGCGCTCAGCATCGACCAGACGCCGGCGTTGCCGACATACCCCGCCGCGCCGTTCTCCCAGCTGTCGTAGGCTTCTTCGCCCTTCTTAGGCACGGTGTGGAAGGTCCAGACCAGCTTGCCGGTCTTCACGTCGAAGCCGCGGATATAGCCGGGCGCGGATTCCTTGTTGCGCGCGCCGCCGGGGATCACCTGCACAACGATGATGTCGCCCACCACGAGAGCAGGCGAGACCGAGCCCACATCGGTTACCGGCGTGCCCTCGATGATGCCTTCACGAAGGTTGATCCAGCCATTCTTGCCGAAGCCCGGTGCCGCCTTGCCGGTCCTGGCGTCGACCGCGATCAGCCGCCCGTCGCCCGAATTGTGAAAAACCCGCTTGTCCTTGCCGTCCGTCCAGTAGGCGAGCGAGCGCAGCACCAGCGATGCGCCACGGCCGCCGATGTCGGCCGGCTGCGGCTCGAATGTCCAGGCCGTCTTGCCCGTGCCGGCGTCGATCGCCGCCATGCCATGGTTAAGCCACGGCACGTACATCACGCCGTCATCCAGCAGCGGCGTCGCCTTGTAGTTGGACGACTCCCCGCCGCCCGACGCGTCGGCGCTCCAGCGCCATGCGATCTTCAGTCGGTTCACATTCCTGGCGTTGATCTGGTCGAGAGGCGCATAGCGCGTCTGGCCGGCGTCCCCACCCCAGTATTTCCACTCGCTGGAATCGTAGTGAGCCTTCATCGCCGCGGCGACGTCAGCCTGCGTCGCGGCGGCAGGCGTGCCAGGAAGGGTACAGGCGAACGCCAACCCGGCCGCCAACACCAACGCGGCTGCGCCGCCCGCGAGTCTGCGGTTGATCATGCCTGTCTCTCCTCCCGCCCGGTCCTGGAATCCACGCTCCGGACCCGGTCAATGCCAGAGCCTTAGCCAGTTCCTCGCCTCGCGCCAATCCGCTGGGGCAACCACTTTCCCGCGATGGGCGTAAGCCGTTGAAATGAAGGCCTCCCGGTCCCCTAGTGCGGCCGCAGGGGACATTCATGCCTATTCAGGGAAAGACACGGATCGCGATTGGCCTGGTGGCGGCCATCGTGACAGCTGGCTATCTCGTGATCGAGTCGGGCGCGCCGATGGTCACGGCCGGCGCCGAAGAGCCGGCGAAGACCGTCAGGAACACCGGTTCCCCGGCCGGTCCCGGCTTCCTCGTCGATTTCACCAAAAGGCAGGACCGCGACACGTACTACCCGTCCGACCACAACATGGACGAGGAGTGGATCAAGATCGTCTTCAAGACCAGCAACATTGACTTCAGCAAGGACGGCATGACGCTATCGCTCCTGAAGACGCTGGGCGGAAAATTCCCCATCTCAGGCGCCGAGTTCCAGAGAACCGGCACATACGGGTATGGCCGCTATGAAGCGGTGCTGACGGCTGCCGACGGTCATGGCGCCATCGCATCCTTCTTCACCTACACGGGCGACCATTTCGGCGATCCCCACGACGAGATCGACTTCGAGTTTGTCGCCATGCGCCCCCGGGATGTGCATCTCAATTACTTCAAGAACGGTGAAAACACCCCGCTCTACGTTCCGCTATGGTTCGATACCACCCAGGCCGATCATCTCTACGCCTTCGAATGGGCGCCGGACTCGATCCGCTGGTATGTCGATGGCGTGAAGGTCCACGAGGTGCGAGCAAGCGACGGCGCGAAGATCCCGTCGGCCTCCGGCCGCGTGATCTTGAACATCTGGGCCGGCGCCGGCTCGGCGACGAGCTGGACGGGAGAGCCCCGCTTCACGGTCACCGAAGCCAAATACCGCTGCATGTCGCATGTGCCGGCGGGGAAACGCGGGCCCCAATGCAGCGACATCTTCAAGGCGCCGCCGAAACCGCTCGCGTCAAACTAGCTTTCGCTTCAGCGCCTTGCCCGCGGCGATCTTGGCCAGCGTGGACAGCGTGAATGCTGTGGCGTGGAGGTCGGACGCCAGCATGCCGAACAGCGCGCCGATTTTTCTTTCCTTCACGGCATCCATCGCGGCGACGAACTGATGCACGTTGCGCAAGATACGTCCGCGCTGGTCGAGCACCGCTTTCTCGGATGCCGAAAGCCTGCCGTCGAAACGCCTGCGGAAACGCGCTTCCGCGTCCAGCCAGGCGTCGGTCTGCGACTGTTGCAACCGGTGCGACGTGGACGCGGGCGAGCGCTGGTAGAAATAACCGGCGTCCGGCAGGTAGGTCATCCGCGCCCCGCCCGCGAGGAGGTGCGCCACGAAGTAGTAGTCCTCGCTGTTGCGCAGGTTCGTGTCATAGCTCGCCTGCATCTCCTCCAGCCTGGTTTGCCGGAACAGCGGCTTGAGGTAACCGAGGCAGTCGCCAGGCTTCATCGGATGGTTGAACGCAACCCAGGTTTCCAGGCCAATATCCCGGCCGGCAGCAAAGGCTTCGGACTTGAGGAACGGTTTGCCGCCGATCTGCCGCCCGGCTTCATCAACCTCGATCATGTTGTCGACGACGATGTCCGCGCCGGTCTCGTCGGCAAGCGCGACAAGCTTCGCAAGCCTGCCCGGCGCAATCGTGTCGTCCGCATCCAGGATCGCGATGTAGCGGCCGCCGGAAAGTTCGATCGCCCGGTTGCGGGCGGCCGACGGGCCGCCGTTCACCGGCAACCTGTCGACGATCACGCGCGGATCGTCTTCGGCAAGGCGGCTGATGACGTGGAAGGTGTAGTCCGGAGAGGCGTCGTCGACGACCACGACCTGTATGCGTACGTCGGTCGAGGCGAGCGCCGAGGCGACCGCCCGCTCGATGAAGCCGGCAGCTTTCCAGGCCGGAATGATGACGCTGACGTCGACAGGGATCACAGGCTACCCGCAAGCTTTCCGTCAAATTGCAGCAATCCGCATACCAGAAGGCGCACGGGCGAAAGCCCAAACTCGCGCGGCGCGAGTACGGATGATTAACCACAACTCCAGCCGCCGATCCTCGAAACCCGCCAGCGAATGCCGTATGCCTCGCTGGCTCGGCCGCGATCCGGGCGCCGGAGCTTGCATATGATGTCCCAGATCAGGGTTGCCCAAATCAAAGTGGCATGCGTCCAGATGCGGTCCGGAACAGACGTCGCCGTGAACATCGACGACGCGTCCGCCCTGATCCGCCAGGCCGCCGGGCAGGGCGCGGACCTGATCGCCACGCCGGAGATGACGACCCTGCTGGATCGCAAGCCCGGCGCAGTGTGGGAGAAGTCCACGACCGAAGATGCCGATCCCGGCCTGAAAGCCTTCCGCGCCCTGTCGAAGGAGCTGAAGACCACCCTGCTGATCGGCTCGCTGGCGATACACGCCGAGGGGCATAAATGCGCAAACCGCAGCTTCCTGATCGGGCCGGACGGGCAGGTGATGGCCCGCTACGACAAGATTCACATGTTCGACGTCCAGCTCAACGCCGGCAACGTCTACCGCGAGTCCGACAGTTTTGCCGCCGGCAGCGAAGCGGTGATCGCCAATCTCCCGGCCGGTCAGCTCGGCATGACGGTTTGCTACGATGTCCGCTTTCCGGACCTCTACCGCCAGCTCGCCGTCGGCGGGGCGAAGATCATCGCCGTCCCCGCCGCCTTCACCCGCATCACCGGCGAGGCCCACTGGCACATCCTCTTGCGCTCCCGCGCCATCGAGACCGGCTGCTTCATCATCGCCCCGGCCCAAGGCGGCAAGCACCAGGACGGCCGCGAGACCTATGGCCACAGCCTGATCATCGACCCATGGGGCGAAATTGTCGCCGAGGCCGGGATCGACCCCGGCGTCATCACCGCCACGCTTGACCTAGCGAAAGTCGACGAGGTGCGCGGCAAGATCCCGTCGCTGAAACACGTCCGCGATTTCCACCCTGCGGGTAAGCCCTAGGCGCTTCCAAAGCGCTTGCTGACCGGCCTTGCGCCAACTAACCCTTGGCAAAACGAGGAATTTCATTGCCAGCGCAAGTCAAAACCAAGCCGAGGAAAGTCCGCGCACCCCCGTCGCGCACCCGCGTGCCCAATGCCGAGCGCAGCGCCCGCACGCGAGGCAAGCTGCTCGGCGCCACCATCCAGTGCCTCTACGAGCTCGGCTATCACCAGACCTCCACCGTATTGGTGACCGAGCGCGCGAAGGTCAGCCGCGGCTCGATGTTGCACCACTTCCCCACCAAGGCCGACCTGATGATGGCGACGGCCCGGCACATCGTCAGCCATCGCAAGGAAGCGCACCGCGAGCATTTCGATCGCTTCACAACCGACCGCGAAAAATTTCTCCAGCTCATCGACGTGCTCTGGGCTGAATTCCAGACGCCCTCGGGCATCGCGCGCATAGAGATGATGCTGGGCTCGCGCAGCGACCCGGAGCTCGGCCCGCGCTTCCGTGAGTTCAATGCCGAGCTCGAGGAGCGCCACAAGGAGCGTGTCTGGGAGCGCGTTCAGCGGATCGGCATCAAGGACAGGAAGAAAATCCACGCCTTCGTCCAGCTCTACGCCGCCGCCATCCGCGGCCTCGCGATCGATGCGCTCGGGCCGCGCTCCATGCCCGACATCAAGGCGGCCGTCGCAATGCTCAAGGATTTCCAGGTACATATGCTCGACGTCCTCCTGAAGGACGCGGCAAAGTAGTCGGCAAGACAGTCAGGGGTTAGGCGATGGCTTCGATCCGGATAACCGCACGGGTGATCGCCAAGGGCGAGCGCGCCTTCGGTCCCGGCAAGGCGGACCTGCTGGAGCGCATCGCAAGCGAAGGCTCGATCTCCAAGGCGGCCAAGTCGATGGAGATGAGCTATTCACGGGCCTGGCAGCTTGTCGACGCCATGAACAACGCCTTCCGCAAGCCCCTCGTCGAGCCCAAGACCGGCGGCAAGAAAGGCGGCGGCGCGGCCCTCACCAAGGCGGGCGAGGAGATGCTGTCGCTCTATCGCAAGATGGAAGAGAAGTTGGCTTCCGATGCGGAGGCCTTCTTCCCGGAATTCGAGAAGCGCCTGAAGTAGGGGGGCGGGGAATAGGGAGTATTGGGAACGCCCACTCCCTATCCTCTAAGCTGCTTGCGCACCTGCTTGCGTCATCGCATTGAACGTCCAGCATCACAGGATCCGCATGGAACACGAAGCGGCAGGAATGGATTTGGGACATGCGGTGGCCCTTCTGGCCGCCGGCGTCTTCGCCGTTCCCCTGTTCCTGCGGCTGAAGCTCGGGGCCGTGCTGGGCTATCTGGCCGCCGGCGTCATCGTCGGTCCTTACGCCCTCGGCCTGTTCAACGATTCCGAAGCCATCCTCGCCGTCGCCGAACTGGGCGTGGTGATGTTCCTCTTCCTCATCGGCCTCGAAATGCGGCCGGCCAAGCTATGGGCGATGCGGAAGGACATTTTCGGCCTCGGCCTCGCGCAGGTCTTGCTCTGCACTGCATTGCTCACCGGCGTCTCGCTCGCCTTCAACATACCACTCGCCGCCGCATTCATCGGCGCTGCCGGCTTCGTGCTGTCCTCCACCGCCGTCATCATGAAAATGCTGGATGATCGCGGAGAGACCTCTTCACCACCGGGGCAGCGGTCTGTCGCCATCCTGCTTCTCGAAGACCTGATGATCATCCCGCTGCTGGCAATCGTTCCCGTGCTCGCCGCTCTCAGCGGTCATATCGATCCCAACGCCCGCCCGATCTGGCAGAGCATCGGCATCGGCGCTGCTGCAGTCGCCGTTGTCTTCGTCGCGGGGAAATGGGTGATGAACCCCTTCATCGGCGCGCTCGCCCGCTATGGCGCCCGCGAGATCATGACCGCGGCCGCGCTGCTGGTCGTCCTCGGCGCAGCGCTTTTCATGCAATGGGGCGGCCTTTCGATGGGCATGGGCGCCTTCCTCGCCGGCGTGCTGCTCTCTGAATCCACCTTTCGCCACCAGCTCGAAGCCGACGTCGAGCCGTTCCGCGGCATCCTGCTCGGCCTGTTCTTCCTCGGCGTCGGCATGTCGCTCGACCTCATGCTCGTGGCGAACAACTGGCAGCTCATCGCCGCCGGCGTCGCCGCCTTCATGGTCGTGAAGGCCGGTGGCATCTACGCCGTCGCGCGCCTGTTCAAGGCCAAGCATCGTGAGGCTCTCCATCGCGCCAGCCTCTTCGCGCAGGGCGGCGAGTTCGCTTTCGTCCTCTATGCGGGCGCCCGGTCCGCGGGCGTCATGGACGCCGAAACCGCCGCCGGCATGACGGCTGTGGTCATCCTCTCCATGGCGCTGACGCCACTTGTCGTCATGGGCATCGAGCGCCTCACGCCGCCCGAAAAGGAATCCCTCGACGGCATCGAGGAAGCGTCCGACCTGCACGGCCAGGTGCTATTCGTCGGCTTCGGCCGTTTTGCTCAGGTGGTTTCCCAGCCTCTTCTCGCCAAAGGCATCGACATCTCGATCATCGAAACCGACGTCGAGATGATCCGCGCCGCCGGAAATTTCGGCTTCAAGGTCTATTACGGTGACGGCACACGACTCGACGTGCTCCGCGCATCGGGCGCCGCGAATGCCGAAGCCATCCTCGTCTGCGTGGAAAAGCCTGAAGTTGCCGACCGCATCGTCGAGCTGGTCAAATCCGAATTCCCGCATCCCAAGCTGTTCGTCCGCGCCTTCGATCGCGGCCACGTGCTGCGCCTCATCAGTGCGGGTGTCGACTACCAGATCCGCGAGACGTTCGAGTCCGCGCTCGTCTTCGGCCGCCAGGTGCTCGTAGATCTTGGCATCGAGGAATCGGAAGCGGACGAAGCCATTCTCGACACCCGCCGCCGCGACGAACAGCGTCTCGAAATGCAGATCGCCGGCGGCCTGCGCCAGGGCCTCTCGCTCATGCGCGGCAACATCGCCACCACCCAGCCCGCGCCGCTGGTTGTCCCTCGCGAAAAGGCAAAGGCCCTCAACGAGGAAGCCGCCGAGGCGATCGGCGAAAAGCAGCATTCCGCCGACTAGCGCGGAATTACCGGCAGTATGATCCGCGAGACGTGCTGCGCGTCATGCCACACCGTCTGTCGCGCCACTTGCGTCCTCGCCGCCGTCACCGCCGGCTCGCCCGTGTTTGGGTTGCGGTCGAAACGCGGATAATTGCTGCTCGATACTTCGACTCGTATCCGATGGCCCTTGCCGAACACGACGCTTGTCGCGCCCATGTCTACTTCGATGTGCTTGATCGCGCCGGGCAAATAGGAGCGCCGCAGAATGCCGTCCGCGATGTTGTACGCCGATCCGTCCGGCCACACGTCGACCAGCTTCACTGTGAAATCCGTCGACGGCGCATCCGTCGAGACATAAAGCTCAGCCATCAGCGGACCCGTCACTTCCATCGGCTCGTCGAGCGGCCGGCTGGTGTAAAGCAGCACATCGTCGCGCGCTTCGATTTCGTTCTGTTTTTTTAGCCCGGCGCGTTTGCCCAGCATTGCGCCGCCCGCCGTCGGCACAGGATCCAGCGGATCATAGACGAAGCTGCGCGACGGCTCCTGGAGCACGAGCGCCGTATCCAGGCCGCCCGAGCCTGAAAGGTTGAAGTCGCGATACCTGGTCCGCGCCAGCGGCCACTCCTGTTCGTCGCGCCAGCGGTTTTCGCCCATCACATAGATGCGCACCGGCGCCATGTTCAGAGGTTTGTCCGTCACCTTGAGCTGATAGTCATACCAGTCGAGGGCCGGGGCCACGCTCGCCAGCCGGTAAGGCTCGTCGATCCCGCCCCCCGGCCACTCGATTGTGTCTGCGTGCACATATGGTCCGATAACGATCCTGCTGTACCTCGTCGCCGGCCGGGACCGCAGATCTTCAAAGTCCGCCAGCATCGTCCGCAGGAACGGATCATACCACCCCGCCAGCAGCAGCACCGGCGCCTGCACATGCTTCGCGCGATTATCGCCGTCGACTATCCTCCAGTAGGGCGCGTCGGCCTCGTTCAACGCCCAGTCGTTGAAGAACTCCACGTCACAGCACGCGCGATTGTCCGCCTCGATCGCCGGCAGTCCGGCAATGCCCTTTTCGAAGTCCTTGTAGTCGATCTCCTTGTCCACCTCCCCATGGCTCAGCAGCGCCCAGTAGAGCGCCGTCTCCAGCGCGAACGCGCCGTCGACATGGAAGACATTCGCAAAATCGGTCGAGGCGATCTGGATGAAGAAGGCATCCACATTCGGTTCGGTCTGGTCGGCGATGGCCCACTGCGTATGCCCGAATGCAGATCCACCCCACATGGCGATCCGGCCATCATACCAGGGCTGCTCCGACAGCCATTTCAGCGTCTCGATGCCGTCCTGCCGTTCGGGCGCAAGCGGATAGAAGTCGCCACCGGACTCGTACCGGCCCCGCGTGCCCTGAACGACGACGGTGTATCCACGCGCCGCCCAGTAACGCGAGATCGAGTCCGACCGCACGCGGTTCCACCACGTGTTGGAAAACGGAATGCGCGACAGAAGCGTCGGCGTCTTTGTCAGGCCCTTCGGACGATGCACGTCCGCCAGCAACTGCACGCCGTCGCTAGTCGTGAACCCCACGCGCCGCTCGGTGATGACCGAGTAGGTCCCCGGCCGCGCGTCCTTGGGCAGGAAGAACGCACCCGCCAGGCCGTCTGTGATCGTGGTGCACGCAACGGGCAGGGCGGCCATCGCAAGCAATGCGACCAGGCCCGCCAGCACCTTCCCTTGCAGCCTCATCCACCCCTCCGCGGCTGCCCCACCTTTTTCTTGCGAGCCGCGCTTGACCAGTGGGCAAAACGCGCGTATTTCACCGAATAGATAATTAACTAGGTAGAGAAATGAGCCCCGATCGCCTGGATGCAGCCTTTTCGGCCCTCGCCGACCCAACCCGCCGGGCAATTCTGGCCCGTTTGGCTCTGGGCGAGACGACAGTGAACGAGCTCGCCGAGCCGTTCGACATGTCGCTGCCGAACATCTCGAAACACCTGAAGGTTCTGGAAGGCGCGGGCCTGATCACGCGCAGCCGCGATGCACAGCGCCGCCCCTGCAGAATCGAACCGGAGACGCTCAAGGAAGTCTCCGGCTGGATCGAAGCCTACCGCAAGCTCTGGGAGGAACGCTTCGACCGCCTCGACGATTATCTCAAGCAACTGCAGGACAAAGAGGAGAGCCAGAATGGCTGACGCCCCTGCGAAGAAACGTAACAAGCTCCATGTCGAAGTCCCGCCGGGACAGCCGATCATCATCATGAAGCGCGAGTTCGATTTCCCGCGCAATCTGGTGTGGGATGTCTACACCGACAGTAGCCACATGAAGAATTGGTGGGGCCCCCACAAGTACGACACCGTCGTCCACGAGTTCGACTTCCGCAATGGCGGCAAGTGGCGCGTCGACAACGTCTCCAAGGACGGCAAAGAAGTTCACCCGTTCAAGGGCGAGTTCTCCAACATCAGGCCGAAGGAAGAATTCACCTGGACGTTCGGTTACGCCGACATGCCCCCCGGCACGGAAACTTACAGGTTCGTCGACCTTAACGGCCGCACGCGCATCGAATCCGTCTCGCACTTCCCGGATGTCGCCACGCGCGACGCCATCGCCGAAAGCGGCATGGAAGAGGGCGCCCGCGAAACCTACGAACGGCTCGAAGCGCTGCTCGGCAAACTCAGCAAGGCGAAATGAAAATGTCCTCCCCGATCAAAATCGTGCGCTTCACGCGCACCGTCAAAGCGCCTCGCCAATTGGTCTTCGATGTGTGGACCAAGGCCGAACATCTCGCTCACTGGTTCAGCCCCCATGGCTTCACGGTCGAAGGCGTCGAGTCCGATCCGCGCCCCGGCGGCATTTTCAAGCTGATCATGGTGCCCCATGACAAGACCGGACCAGGCGGAAGCGGCTTCTGGTCGGTTGGCAAGTATCTCGAGGTCGACCCGCCGCGCCGCGTCGTCACCCGCGTAGGCGGCGAAGGCGCCGACGGGAAGCTGATGTTTGAAGTCATCAACACGGCGGAATTTGAAGAGCAGGGCGATCACACTATTATTCACGCTACCGGTGAAGTAATTGCGGTGCACGATCCGTCCATCGGAGAAGCCGCGATGGCAGGTATGGACGAGGGCTGGAAACAGACGCTGGACCGGTTCGAAGCCCGGCTGGCCAAGGTCGTTGGAGGCAAATCATGAAATGGCTTGGCGTAGCCGCAATGGCGGCCTTCATCGCGGGTTCCTGTTCGCAGAAGGACGAACCGCTGGTCTCCGATACGCTCGCGGCCGCAACGGCGCCCGCCGCCTCCACCGCATGGGTCTCGGCCGCGCCGGTAAGCGCTACTGCCCCGGCGCCTTCGATCGAGGGCATACCGGCGGGCGACTACAAGCTGGATCCCACGCACTCGACCCTCTTCTTCAAGATCAGCCACCTGGGGTTCTCGAACTTCACGCTGTGGTTTGACACGTTCGGCGCGGACCTCAAGCTGGATCCGGCCAATCCGTCGGCCGCAACGCTCATGGCCACCATCGATCCCGCTTCGCTGATGGTCCACGCACCGCCGGGGGGCTTTCAGGACGAATTGCGTGGCGAGAAATTCGTCGACGCGAAACAGTTTCCTGCAATCACCTTCAAGTCGACAGCCGTCACGATGACCGGACCGAACACCGCGGATATTACGGGAGACCTGACGTTCCGCGGTATCACCAAGCCGATCACGCTGTCGGCGATCTACAATGGGGGTTACGAGGGTCACGCCTACGAACCGCAGGCTCGCATCGGCTTTTCGGCGAAGGGAGTCTTCAAACGCTCCGACTTCGGTCTCGACTACGGTCTGCCCGCTGAAGGCAGCAACATGGGCGCCAGCGATGACATCCACGTGGTGATCGAGTCCGAGTTTCTCGGTCCCCCAATGAAAAACCCGCCTGTCCCTCCGCCGGCGAACTGACCACTAACGCTAGGCGCGCGCGTGCGTCCAGGGGGGCCTTGGGCCCCGCCCATGAGGGCCGCCATTGGCAGGCTTCCGCAATGGTTTCTCATACGAAGAAAACCGGCGCAAAGCCGCCGCCCTCAGTTCGAAAGTTGGTTGTCTGGCCCTGATAGAGGCGAGCGGCCGCGAGCAGCAACCGCCCATCGTATGTGTACAGGCGAACATCGACCTTGCGGGCCACCGTCTCGTCCTCGAGTTTGATCATCCGCTCCCCTGGAAGAGCAAGTTCCTGGGCGATGTAGGCCGCGCCAACGATATCCGCCCAGGTGGACCGCGTGAGCTTGTCTCCGCGATAGACTGCCTTGCTACCATATCCGGCAACCGGCTTGAAGAAGAGCGACTTGCGCCTTTGCCAGAGGCCGTCGGCGTTGTCGGCTGTCACAGAGGTAGCCTTTGGAATGCTCGCAAGAGCAACGCGCGCCGCTTCTGGGACGCCCCAGTCCTGCAGGCGCTGTGTGTCCGTCAGCAGGGTGAGGTTGCGCTTGTCGGCGAGTGTCGCGTGATTATGCGGGTTGGGCGTCAGGACAGCTTCGCCATCCTCATAGGCGCGGCGCAATGCGCCGTGCTGCGGCTGAGAAAGATCAAAATCGACAAGCCGGTTGTAGATGAGGTCGATCGTTTGGCCGCGACAGGCAAGGGAATGGCGATCGTAGGTCAATTCGCTTGGGTCTGCGATCAGTGAGACCATACCGCTGGCCTCGAACAGGTGCTGCGCCAGAAGGAACTCGGGATAGAGGTACTGCTCCTCCGGCGCATCATCGACGATAGCGATGCTCGTTGGTCGGCCAACGCGCCCCTGGAGCCGCCACTCTGCCTCCAACATCGCAATCACGTCGCGGTCGAAGTGGGATGCCTGGGCATCCGCTATCGCAGTCGCAACTTCGGCGCAGCAAGCAAGCTGCGCCTTCGCGCTGAAAGCATTCAGGAACGCGCCGCCGGCATTGGTGTTGATCTCGATGAGGCGAGGGGCGTCTCCGGCCAGGTGAAAGTCATAGCCCATGAAGGCGCCACGCGGGCCGTGGTCATGTCGAGCGATGGCTGGGGCCCACGAGGCTGCGGTCTCCTGATAGGCCGGCAGCCGGGCGACATCCTCGATTGCCGCCACGGTCGCCAGCATTCGATCGAGATCGGCGCGGGGCAGGAACACGGGCAGGTTCGAGAACAGATGAGGGCGGTTCTCGATGTGCTTCGCGAAGAAGCTGTCGTCACCCGAGGCATTTCGCATGGCGTCGGCCATGCTCTGCCTGTCGAGGGAAATGCAGAAGCAGCTTCGATTGAGTTGGTCTGCCAGGTCGCGCGATGTGTCGCTCGACGCGCAAGGCGATCTGCCACTATTTTGGGTCATCGGCCCCTGCCCGGAGCGCAAGTTGCAAGCGTAGCGGCGAGCGGGGTGCAGATTTCGGACGTGCCGTTGCAGCAGTCCTCGATAAGGAAGCCAAGCAGCTCGCGCATTGCGCGGTAATCGGCGCAATAGATAACGGAGCGGCCAACGCGGCGCGAGGACACTAGCCCGGCGTTCGAAAGAAGCATCAAGTTCGTGGATAGAGAGGACGGCGGCATTTTTAGGCGCGCCGCGACGTCCCCTGCCGCGATGCCTTCCGGTCCCGCCTTGATCAAAAGCCGAAAGGCCGCGAGTCGCCCATCATGAGCAAGTGCGGACAGGGCGGAAATCGCTTGCGTTGCTTTCATTATTCTGGAAATATAGAAATATAAGGATGAAAGCAAGATGGGGCCGCGATATTCGATGGTCGCGCCAGCGGCCCTGGAGGGGCAGGCGCGATGATTGATTTTTACGCTGCTAGGAGTCCGAACGGACGCAAGATTTCCATCATGCTGGAGGAGTGCGGCGCGCCTTACCGCGTTCACTTCGTGAACCTGGAGCAGGGTGAGCAGTTCAAGCCGGAATTCAGGCGCATCAATCCAAACTCGAAAATCCCGGTGATCATCGACAGCGAGGGTGAAGCGCCAGTGACGGTCTTCGAATCGGCGTCGATCTTGATCTACCTTGCCGAAAAGTTCGATCGCCTGTTGCCCAGGGCGGCGGCGGGGCGGGCCGAGTGCATCAGCTGGACCGTCTGGCAGGTCGCGAATGTGGGGCCGATGTTCGGTCAGTCGCACCATTTCAATAGTATCGCCCCGGAAAAATGTCCCTACGCAACTACGCGCTTCTCGAAGGAAGCGGCGCGACTTGTGCGCGTATTGGAGAGGCGCTTGGCAGAGAGGGCGTTCCTCGCGGGGGACTATTCGATCGCCGACATCGCCGTCTTTCCCTGGATAAGAGTGGCGCTGGATTCGATGGTCCGCACCTTTCCCGGCCTTGTCGGTGAAACGGCCAGCATTCGGCGATGGTTTGCCGAGATCAGCGAGCGGCCTGCCGTCCAGCGCGGTCTCGCGCTGGGGCGCTAGCCCGCAGCACTACCCACTCAGGAAAGGCGCCAACGACAACCGCACCGGACACGCAAACAACAGCCCGGTTTCCCTTGAGCGCGGACGTTGTTCGCGGGTGCCGAGCGGTGAACGCGTCCGGAAGTAGGCCAGCGACGCATGCGCAATCCGCGATCTCTCTGGACATCCCCAATGCGGACCCGCTCTCCTCGCATTGGCGAGGATGCGCACTCACAGGACTATCGAGACCAATGGCAGATTTCCTAGGGCACAAATCTGGCACAAGCAGATTGGCTCGTGTGAGGTTTTTCTGCGATCGTTGCTTGCATCGGCTATTGAACTTGAAGAGAAGCAGCCAAAATCGATCCAAGGGATGATTGGACCGACTGGCGACCAACACATCAGCAGAATGAATAAATTAGATCGCAAGTTTTCTACCGCCCCCATGATGGACTGGACCGACCGGAATTGCCGGGCGTTCCATCGCCATCTGTCGCGCCATGCGCTGCTCTATACTGAGATGGTCACGGCTGATGCGGTCATGCGCGGGGATCGCGACCGGCTGCTGGGCTTCGACCCGCTTGAGCAGCCCGTGGCGCTCCAGCTCGGTGGTTCGGAGCCCGGGAAGCTGGCCGAAGCCGCCCGCATCGGCGCGTCCTACGGCTACTCCGAGATCAATCTCAATGTCGGCTGCCCATCGGAGCGCGTGCAATCCGGCGCATTCGGCGCCTGCCTGATGCGCGAGCCGGAGCTGGTGGCCGACTGCCTCGCCGCAATGCGCGAGGCGGCCAAGCGCGGGGCAACCAGCGTACCGGTCACCGTGAAACACCGTCTCGGCGTCGATGACGACGATCCGCGCCAGCGCCTCTTCTCCTTCGTCGACACTGTCGCGGCGAGGGCAGGGATCACCACCTTCATCGTTCACGCCCGCAAGGCATGGCTGAAAGGTCTCAGCCCGAAAGAGAACCGCGACCTGCCGCCGCTCGACTACGGCCTCGTCGCTGAGCTGAAACGCGAACGCCCGCATCTCGAGATCATCCTCAATGGCGGCCTCGCTACGCTCGATGCCGCCGAGCGCGAGCTTCCGAACGTCGATGGCGTCATGCTCGGCCGCGCCGCCTATCACGAACCTGCTCTGCTGCTTCAGGCCGACCGCCGCTTCTTCGGAGCGACTGCACGCGTCCGCACCGCAGACGAAGCCGGCGCCGATTTCCGCCCGTGGATCGTCAGGCGCCTCGAGGAAGGCGCCGGCCTCCACGGCATCACGCGCCACATGCTCGGCTTGTTCGCGGCGCGCCCCGGCGCGCGTCAGTGGCGTCGCATCCTGTCGGAGAAATCCCCCGGCGCCCGCGGCCCCGCGGCGATTGCCATCTACGATGAAGCACTTGAAGCGGTCGCGCCCGCTACTGCCGCAGCACAATAGCCGTCGGCGTCACGTCCCAGCCGTCCAGCCGGTTGAGGAAGCTCATGCCGAGCAGCGAATGCTCGAGCCCCTTATCGATCACTACCGCCTGCACGTTGGTGATCTTCACGCCGTCGATCTCGATCTTGTCGATCATCGCGGTCGCGGCCTTAACCTCGCCGCTGGCGGTGCGCACCTTGGCGTTCTGTTCCAGCTTGTCGGGATCCAGCCCGATCCGCCGCGCGTCACGCTCGTTCAGCGCCACGAGGCTCGCGCCCGTGTCGACCAGGAATTTCACCGGCATGCCGTTGACGTAGGCCGTCGCCCAGAAATGCCCGTCG
>JAUYPV010000097.1 GCA_030697555.1 Hyphomonadaceae bacterium | reverse complement strand
ACGCTTCCTAGATTGATCTGCCGGCTCTGGATCTGATGGCATGGTGTGGCGGCCTTCGTGCTGACCACGGACAGAAGCATGATCCTGGCGACGAGATAATCATTCAGAGGGACTTGACGAACAAAGGCCCATTACAGAAGCATTACAGTTGCGCTTTTGAACTGATGTGGGCCCATTGGGCTGAGGCCTGATGTGCCCTTCGCCAGGTAGACCAGGCAATGATGTGGGCGGGCTGGATACGGCGCTGCGCGAGCCGTACAGCGATTCGGCGGACCTCCTGGATCGACCGGCGGATCAGCGGCGTGGTGGCGTTCGCATTCTTTTTGGGGGCGGCGCCTGGTTTGCTCGTTGGCGGATCGCCGCCATCATCGCGAACGCAAGCATGACGAGCGACACGTGGCGATGCCATCCGTGCCAGGAGCGGGTCTCGTTGTGATCGAGCCCGAGTTCGTTCTTGGTGGTTTCGAAGCTGTCCTCGATCGCCCAGCGATGCCCCTCGACCGATACCAGGGCCTGGATGTTTGTTTCGGCCGGGCACCAGGTGGTGAAGAACGCGAGATCGCCATCCGCGATGCTGCGGCGGATCAGGAGACCGCGCGTCCACAGGCCCGATTGTTCCTCGTCATATTCGCACGCGTCGAGGTCGGCGAGTTCGAGATAGGCCCAGTCGTGCAGTCTGGTGCCCTTGGTTCCTTCGCCCGCCGATAGCCGCTGCCAGGCCGATGGATCGAGGCTTTGCGCGATCTCGTTGGCGGTGCCGGCGATAGGCGGTTTACCCGCCCAGGACCCAAAGTGATGGTTGGCATTGACCCCGAGCACATAGCCCTTGCCGGCCCGGCGCAGCGCCAGCTCGATGTCGCCGACGCCGTAGACGCTGTCTGCCGCCACCCAGGAGAACGGAACCTGCGCTGCGATCGCGCGCGCGATCATCTGGACCGCAAGTGCGGGCTTGGTCGCAAAGGCCGTACCTGTCGGCACGTGCGCTGCCGCCATTCGAGCCGGGTCGCTTGTCCACGCCTTCGGAAGATACAAGGCGCGGTCGATGAAGGCGTGGCCATGACGCGACACATAGGCGGCGAACACCCCGATCTGGCAATTTGTGATCTTGCCCGCCGAGCCAGTATACTGGCGGCCTACGCCACAGGAGGCCTTGCCCTGCTTCAGGAACCCGGTCTCGTCGATGACCAGCACCGCATCGTCCGCGGCAAGTGTCTCGATCAAATAGTCGCGCACGATGTCGCGAAGCGCGTCCCACCGGCCACGGCCCCGGATCGCCCGCCGCCTCGGCCCGCATCCAGCCAGTCTTGCGCCGCTCGTCGCCAAGCAACCCATCCAGAAACAGCCCCGCCGACACCGCCACCCGCTCCTGGGTGAACAATCCCCGCATCCGCGCCTTCACGTCTCTCAGCGACGATGCCCAAAGCTCCAGCGTCGTCTCGATCGATGCACCCGTCATCCACGGTCTCCTGCCATGGAGACCTATTGATTCAGAGTTTCAGCCAAAGCGCAACTGTAATGCTAACGGCCGCCCCTGCTTGCGAGGGGCCGGGCTACCCTCGCTCAGGGCGCGAGCGCTCCACCGGATCGCCGAACTCACGCTCACCGCAAAACGCTCGGCCGCTGCACGGCGCGAGCTTCCCGCAATGACAGCCTCAACCACCCGAACGCGTAAATCATCCGATCGACAAATGCCCATGATCCACCTCCAACGAGGTTGAATCACAATCCCAGGCCAATGGGAATCCCACGATTCACAAAATCAGCAAGATGCTCTAAGTGATTGATTGTGCAGGACCGGCAGCTTTTCTGACTTTGCGGGACGTAGGGGGGAGATCTCGCTAGCCTGCCGCTGTGAAGCAGCGAGGTTCGAGTCGATGCAGGATTGGCGGGCGCAGTATCTGGGTCTGACGACGTTCCCGACCAGTCTCACCGCTGCCGAGATCGATGAACTCTTCACGCTGAATGGCGAGATTGCCCCGGTGGTTGGAGCGCGGCGCACGCCGCTAACCCGCCTGGGGCTGGTGCTGCAGATCGGGTTCTTGCGTCTTACCGGACGCTCGCTCAATTCCGTGCAGATGATCCCGCCAGCGGTGCTGGAACGCGCCGGCCAGGCAGCCGGGATCGCGGCTCCCCGTTTGGCGTCGATCCGTTCGATCTACCAGCGCCGGATGACGCTGTACCAGCATCAGCAGGCGGCGATGGCCGTGATGGGCTTCAAGGATTATGGCGAGGCCAGCGAACGTGCCCTGACCGGTTATTTGCGCCGCTTGGCGAGCCAGAACTTCGATAGCGGCGCGCTCACCCGCGAGGCGATGGCCTGGCTGCCGCCATACAGCCCCGACCTTATATGGGGAGATGCAATGGAAAAGTGTTTGCTAGGGCGGCATTCTGAAGAGACTCCTCGGTATCTTGCAGACCCATAGGATGAGCTCAGTTGCATGACGCGGCTCGTGAACGAACCAGATCCAACTTATATACGGTCAGGAGCGCAGGCACCTGTACCAACATCCCGCGTGCGGCGGATTTGAGCCCAAGAAGACGATACCATTCTCAACCGCGGCTATTTAGGCCATGTTCGGGGGTCGGTTCGTCCACCAAGGATCTACCAGGACTGACCAGTCCTGAGAGATGGTATAAATTGATTTGAGATGTACTCAATCTGCCGTCAGCACAGCGCCTTCAATGACGACGCCGGCATTGACATATTTCCACATGGCCACGAGCAGCTTGCGAGCAAGCGCAACAATCGTCGCATTCTTCTGGCGGCCGCCGTTCTGCGTCACCCGCTCTTTGAACCAGACGGAGAGCGCAGAGTTGGGCTGGTGCCGTAGCCAGAGCCAGGCCAATTGGATGAGCGTCGTTCGCAGTCTGGGGTTGCCCGATTTTGACACGCCCTGGTCGCGATCAACCTTTCCGCTCTGCCAAGGGGTCGGCGCAAGACCCGCATAAGCCGCGACCTGTCTTCGATTGTCGAAGTGGCGCGATAGGCCTTCTGACCATATGACGGCGGCAAACTGCGGGCCGATCCCCTTGAGATTGAGCAGTAGCGCCGGCGCTGGCGATGACGTCCGGGCGGCCAGCATCATGGCATCACGGGCCTGTTCGACATCCTTGATTTGCGCGATCAGCAGTTCGATCCGGTCGAGCTCGCGGCTGATCTGTGCCTTCAGCGCTGACGGCAACGGTCGGCCATCGCCCGTCACGAGCTCCTCGAGGCGCTTGCGCCGGTCGCGGTTGAGCGGCTGGTAGCCGGAGACGCCCTGGCCGAACAGCAGACCCTTCACCCTGTTGACGTGCCTTACTCGCTCGTTGATCAGCGCCTTGCGCTCGCGCACCAGGCGGCGGCGGTCTTCTTCTTCCGGCGTTGGCACACGGAGCATCGCACAAACTCGGGGTTCGCCGCGCTTGTAGGCAAGCAACGCCCGCACCAGTGCCTCGCCGTCGATCTTGTCGGTCTTTGCCCGGCGGCGGCGGCGCGATGTTGCGATGGAGGCCGGATCGACGACGTAGCTCTCGATCCCTTCACGCTCGAGGATCCGATGGATCCAGAACCCATCGAGACCGGCTTCCTGAATTGACACGATCCGAAAGCTGCTGCCGGTGCGTGCCTTCGCCTTGCGCTTCAGTTCTGCGAACCGGGCCAGCAATCCTGGAACATCCCCGCCTGTCACGACGAACTTTGACATGCGCTCGCCCGCGCCCGGCGACAGCGACGTGACTAGCCATTTCGAACGAGAGAGTTCCAACGAAACGAAGATTGCGGCAAGATCAACGCGAATAGCGCTCGGCGCTTTGGGACGGTGTTCTGCGACTTGCATTGCGGGCCTCCTGGGTGGTTTTGGCGACTTCACCCTGACAGAGCGTCGGTCGCTATTCACCTCCCCATAGGATCTCAACCCGGTCGAAAAAGTGCCGCCCTGGAACCTCTGAGTCACAGGTTCATTTAGTGCCTCATGCGGGCCATCGCGCGCTTCTGAGCTTGGCCCGCTGGGTCGCGAGGCGTGACGATGTCGTACCGCAAACATGTCCGGTGGACGGATCT
>JAUYPV010000094.1 GCA_030697555.1 Hyphomonadaceae bacterium | reverse complement strand
TGATCCTGCGCAACCAGTTCTATTCGGAAAAGCGGCGCAGTTGGCGCACCGCGCCACTCGACACCGAAATGGCCGAGAACACGCTGATTGCGAACGACGATCCGACGGTTCAGATGGATTTGCTCGAGCTAAGGGCGGCGTTGGCGAAATTGCCGGATGACCAGCGCGAAGCGCTTATCCTCGTCGGCGCGGGTGGCATGGCGTATGAAGAAGCGGCGCAGGTCTGCCAATGTGCGGTTGGCACGATCAAGAGCCGGGTGAGCCGGGCACGACGCGCGCTTGAAACGCTGTTGTCCGAGGCCGGGCCGAGAAAATCGAATGCCAACCACGACATCCCTGCTGAAAGAGCTTTCGACGATATTCTCGAACAGGCGGCGGCACTCGCCGGCGGTGGGGCAAGAGCCCGCAACGGGGACGGCTGAAGTTTTCACGCCTCGCAGACTTTCGCTACGCGTTCTACTGCTGCTCATTTTCGCGGTGGCGCTTTCCCCTGTTCTGGTGATCGGGGGCGTGCGCTGGTCTGGTGACATCGAGCGTGAGACACAGCGCAGGCGAGAGACCATGTCCCTCGTCGCCGAGGAAGCCGCCGACCGCGCCGAGAATGTGCTCGCCTCCGCCCCCGGCCTGCTCGATGTTATCGATGCGCTGGTGAAGGACGATCCCTGTTCGCAGCCACTCAATGAAATGATCGACCGCCTGCCGCAGTACAGCGCCATGAGCGTTGTGGACGCCGACGGGCACATCCTCTGCACGACGCAGGAAGGTGGGCAGGGCGCGACCGCGCTGGAGAGACCATGGTTTCGCGAATTGAGGGACGGCAGCGCGGCCTTCGTCCAGTCGACCGCCTACTATAGCCCCATTTCAAAGCAATGGGTTCTGGCGGCCGCCAAGAAGCGCACCAATCCCGATGGCTCGTTTGCGGGCGCGTTGGTGATCGGCGTCCCGGTCGACTCACTGGTATTTCGCCTGGAACGCACGGGGCTTCCGGAAAGCAGCGAAATCGCGCTGCTCGACCCCACGGGCCGCGTCTTTGGTTCGAGCCACTGGGAGATGCTCGACAGCACGATCATGACGACGTTGAAGTCCGATCAGGACGGCTTCTTCGATGCGCGCGCCGACAAGGGCGAGGAACGCCAGATCGCTGTCGTGCCGATGAGCCAGGGCAAGTTCTACGCGATGCTCTCCGCTCCACGCCTGGCGCCCATCGCCCTTGAGAATGTCAGTGCGTTTGGAAACTTCGCGCTTCCCCTTCTTGCCTGGCTGCTCGCGCTGGTGACGGCCTGGCTGGCGACTGATCGCCTGGTGCTCCGCTGGCTGGACTATCTGCGCCGCATCGCTGTGCTCTATGCGAGCGGCAAGCTGTCGGTTCAGCCGATCCGTGCGAAGCGCGCGGCGCCAGGCGAGATCAACGTGCTTGCCGATACGCTGGAGGAAATGGCGGTCAATGTCCGCGACCGCGCCAACAAGCTTGAAGCGGCCCTTTCAGCGCGCGATGCGGCAATGAAGGAAATCCACCACCGAGTGAAGAACAATCTTCAGATCATCAACTCGCTGCTGAGCCTGCAGAGCCGCAAGGTGAAGGATCCTGCGGCGCTGGCCGTGCTGGACGACGCCCGCGCGCGCATCAACGCGCTGTCGCTGATCCATCGCTCGCTCTACGAACACAACGATATCCGCTCCGTTGACGTGAAAGCCTTCTTCGGCGACCTCGCCTCGCAGCTCGACCAGGCGCTCGGCGCGGAAGACCAGAAGATCCGCATCGAGAGCGATATCGACGAAGACACTGTCGACGCTGACACGGCCGTGCCGCTGGCGCTGTTCACGGCGGAGGCCGTGACCAATGCGGTCAAGCATGCTTTCCCCGCGGGCCGCAGCGTCCGCGGTGGGCGCGTGGTCGTGAGCTACAAGGTGACCGAGACCGACGCTGTGCTCACCGTCGAAGACGATGGTATTGGGGGGCCGGAGGCCGTGGTGGCCGCTGGAACCGGCATAGGCGGCACTCTGATGTCGGCGTTCGCGCGCCAGGTGCACGGCCACCTTGAGGAGGGCAATTCGCCCTCCGGCGGGCGGCTGGTGCGTATCCGCATGCCGCGAAAAGCCATGATTGAAGCAATGCCCTCAGGGCATGAGGGCGCCGGAAACATCGGAAAATAGTGACCACAAAACGCGTTGCGGCCCGGCGTCAAAGCCGGGCCGCACGTGAGTCTTCAGGTCACAATGTCAGACGCCTCGTCTTGTCGCGCCCATAACGGCGGAGATCACGAAGAGAACGAGGAAGATGAAGAACAATATCTTCGCGATGCCCGCGGCTGACGCCGCGATGCCGCCAAAGCCCAGCACCGCCGCGATAATGGCGATGACCAGAAAAACGAGCGTCCAGCTCAGCATGACTACCTCTTGCAGCAATGCCCGGGTTGAAGACCCAGGCGAAATTGGCTCCCTGGATATCAACGAGCATGCTGGGGCTGGGTTCCGCCTTGAGAATTCAGGGAATCGTAGTTGCGGCGAATCTCGAGCCCGTTGCGGTCAATCGTGACGATCTCCTGCACCATGTGTTCGCCGTCGATCATGATCACGCAGAAGCTCGCCCGCGTGGCGCGCAGACGCGTCGACAGCGTGCCCGCGCCCATTTGCACCATCGGTCGCGCGACGGCTTCGATCGGGTGCGCGAAGGCGTCGTGGATGTGGCCGGTCAGGATTGCATCGACCTTTGCAGCGGCGCAGCGGCGCAGCGCTTCGCCGCCGCGGCGCGTGTCCACTGCGATCTTTGAATGTCCTGGCTCCGCGAGCGGGTGATGGCAGATCAACACGCGCCAAGCGCCGTCCGGCCCGCCGGCGAGTCGATCGAGCGCATCTTCGAGATCCGCGAGATCGATCACGCCGTCGGCCCAATTGATCCTGCCCTGAATGCCGCGCGCCGTGTTGATTGCTGAAATCCGTACAAGGCCGCCACCGAGTTCGATCAGCCGACCGACCGCGTCGAGACCTGCCATATGGCGAGCGTAGCGGCTAAACGGCGCGACCATCCTCGCGGGCAGGTGGAAGACCGGCGTGTCGTGGTTGCCCGGTGCAACGATGACCTGCACGTCGAGTTTGTCGAACCAGGCGCGGGCAGCTTCGAACTCGCGGCGCCGTCCGCTCTGCGTGATGTCGCCTGCGATGATGATCGCGTCGGGTTTGATGTGCGCGGCGAATTTTTCGACGGCCGCCAGCGCCTCAATATCCTCTGTTCCGAAATGGACGTCGGAGAGATGCAGCAGGCGCAACGGATTCCTCGTCAACCCGCTGTCAGGCATTGTGCCGCTTCCTTGATGTAGCTGACCCGGACTATGTTGCCGGCGTCGATGGCCTCGCCATCGACGATCACGGGAATCTCACCGTCTTCGGTCTCGATGACAAGGGAGCGTGCTGGAACAATCGTGATGCCAGGTGCGCTGCGCCAGTCGGAAACGAAGGATGACCAGATGACGTTCAGCGCCCCGCCGGCCGTGGGCGCCGCGAGGGCGGCGACCTCCATCTCGTGGTCGCGTGCGAGAGGTCCCACCAGCACGCCGATGACGCTGGTTGGAGGAAGATCGGCGCGCTCGAAGCTGTAGCCATCGCGATAGCGGGCGGCGAGCTGCAGATTGCCGAGTGTTTCCAGCGCCGCGCGGGCTTCGGTGGCGGCTTTCACCAGTTCGCCACGGCGCAGGCTTTCGCGCGCCTCTGCAAAGCGAGCAGGGGCGCCGGCCAGCATGGCGCAGTAAAAATGTTCGTCGTTCACCTTGCCCGCCGGGATGGTTTTCCGCTTCGGGCTGGCCAGAACGTCCTTGAGGATCGCATCCCAGGTCTTGTCGCCGTGTATCGACTTGGTGAGCATGTTCATTGTGCCGCCAGGCAGCAGCAGCAGGTTTGGCGTCGCCTGACCGACCACGCCCAGGGCGGAGCGCAGCGTTCCGTCGCCGCCCCAGACGATGAACAAATCGGGCTGGGACTCAGCGAGCTGCTTAAGCTGGGTGTCGCAGCCGGCGCGATCTACCTCGATCAGCTCGGCATCGCGCACGCCGGCCTCGTCCAGGACCGCGCGCAGCCGGTCGCTGCCATCGGCGGTCACGGAGCCAGAGGCGGGATTGAACAGGGCAATTGTTTTCATGGCGTCCCGGCCCCTGGCCAACTCGCAAGAGGGCCATGTCAGTAACGCGTCGATGGAGTTGGCAGTTCCTTCAGATGGCCGGGGTCAAGACACCGTTGAGAAGGGCGCTGACGCCTGCCACGACGATGCCCGCTGTGACCGCCAGGCAGAGAACAAGCAAAAGAAGGCCGTCCGAGGACGCAACTTCCCGGTCGATCTGCTCCGCCAGCTCTTTTTCGTGAATGTCTGTCATGGCCTCTCGTGTCCGTTCCTCGGCTATCAAATGAATAGAGGCGGCGTGAGTTCCCAGAATTCTGCACTGCACAAATGCAGAGGAGCGCCAGCTCTCTGGCGCTCCTCCATCAGCGAGCCGTCAGGGCGCGACAATCTTAGCCGCGGAACTCGCCGTTAGCCCAATAGGTCCGGCCCGAACGCCGGTCGACGTAGTAATACCGCTCATACTGGCGGTCATAGACGAGGGCTTCGCCATTGGGACCGGTGGCATACTGGCCGGAAGCCCGGCCGGCTTCCTGGGTGCGGTCCTGCTGAGAGCCTGCGACACCGCCGCCAACGGCGCCTACTGCCGCGCCGATCGCTGCGCCTTGGCCGGCGTCGCCTGAACCGGTGTTGTTGCCGATAATTGCGCCGGCAGCGCCGCCGAGCAGCGCTCCGGCAACCGCGCCTCGCTCGGTGTTGCCGGTCTGCGTGCAGGCGCCGAGGGCCGCAATGGCGGCTATGGAAGTCGTGATTACGACAAGTTTCATGACATGAACTCCTTGGTCGGATTAGCCAACGCGCGCGTTTTGCGCGGGTTCCGGCTAAGCTCTGACAGCGTTACGAATCGAGATTGCGACGCCGCCGATGATGAGGCCAACAAGAGCAGCCTCAGCCACGACGGCGATCGAAGGGCCCGTGACGGCCGCGATCACCAGCCCGGCGCCAGCGCCAATCAGCGCGCCAAAGAAAAGCCCGGCGCCCAGGCCGCTTGTGTTCTGACGCGCAGGCTGGGTAGCCGCTGCCGGCGTCTTTTCCATTTCCTTTAGCTGCAGCAGCACTTTAGACACATCGCGAAGATCGGTTTCTTCGCCGCCTGACATGTTTTCGGCAGTGCTTTCAGCAAGGCGCTGCGCATCCTGCTTCCAGCTTTCGAGAATTCGGCGCTTCTCATCGACCGACAGACCCGGTTCATCCAGCACTTCGGTGGGATGATCGAAGTGTCGATGCGGGTTAGCGATCAGCTCTTCGACATGGGTACTCATGACGTTCTCCTGCGCATGGCGGGCATGCTCCTGACGTCAAATAAAAACGAAGCCCTGCGGAACGGGTTCCGCAGGGCACAGCGCATGAAATTTCGCAGATGCAGGGAACCGAACCGATTCTGTAACAATGGGGGCGAATTGGCCCTATGCGTCCCTGTCCGGAAGGTCGGCATATGCAATGCCACCATCGACGGCGATGGAATCGCCGCAGACATAGTCGCCTGCCTTCGACGCCAGGAAGATCGCCGTGCCCGCCATGTCCTCGGCGCGGCCGATGCGGCGCATCGGCGTGCGTGCGGCGACTGCGGCTTCCTGGTCGCGCGCGGCGCGGTTCATTTCGGATGCGAAGGGGCCCGGTGCAATTGCGGTAACGATGATGTTGTCGCGCACTAGGCGTGCGGCGAGGCGCTTGGTCAGATAGAGCAGGGACGATTTCGACGCATGGTAGGAATAGGTCTCCATCGGGTTGAGGCGGATGCCGTCGATTGAGCAGATGTTGATGACCTTGGCGGGCTTGTCGGCGGACGCGGCCTTTTTCAGCGCGGCATGCAGCGCCTGGGTGAGAAAGAAGGGCGACTTCACGTTAAGGTTCATCACCTTGTCCCAGCCGCTTTCCGGGAACTCATCGAAGTCCGCGGCCCAGGCGGCTCCGGCGTTGTTGACGAGGATGTCGAGCTTACCCTCGCGCTTGTAGATTTCCTCGGCCAGCATCTTGGCGCCGGCGACCGTCGAGATGTCCTGCGGCAGCGAGATGCACTGGCCGAATTTCGAAAGTTCGGCGGCGGTCGCATCGCACGCATCGGCCTTGCGAGCGGAGATATAGACTTTGGCGCCGCTTTCGACGAACCCGTGCGCGATCATCTTACCGATACCGCGTGAGCCACCGGTCACCAGCGCGACGCGGCCTTTGAGTGAGAAGAGGTTCTCGATCATCTGACATCCCATCATGGTTTTGCGGCGGGCAACCTAGCCCTGAGCACGGAAAACGCCAGCTACAACCGCGAACTGCCAGCGGGCAGTTTCTTCGGCAGACCTTGGGAGGGCCGTCCCCCTCTTCTCGTCAGGTCTAGTACCCTCCGAGCCGGGCGTAGCGGTCGCGATGGAAGGCTTCGTTGCCGTAGAGGGCTTCGAGCACGCGGGCGCGTTTCATGTAGAGGCCGCTGTCGTGGGCGTCGGTCATACCAATGCCGCCGTGCATCTGCACGGTTTCGTTGGAGACCAGGTGCAGCGTTTCCCCAGCGCGCGCCTTTGCGAGCGAGGCCAGCTCCGAGACGTTGTTGGCGTTGCGGTCTAGCGCATCGAGAGCGGCGACGACGCAGGAGCGGGTAAGCTCAAGGTCCGTGAACATCTGTGCGGCGCGATGCTGGATCGATTGGAAGGAGCCGATGAGCTGGCCGAATTGCTTGCGCACTTTCAAGTAGTCGGACGTCATCTCGAAGGCGGCGTCGGCGGCGCCGACCATTTCCGACGCCAGGCCGATGCGGGCGCGATCAAGGATCGCTTCCAAGACGCCATAGCTGCCATCGACAACGCCGAGAACGGCATCGGCGCCTACTTCGACATTGGCGAAGTTGATGTTGGCGGCCGGGTGAGCGTCGAGGGTCTTGAGCGAAGTGCGAGTGACGCCCTTGGCGTCGCCTGGCACGAGGAAGAGCGTGATGCTCGTCGCGTCGTCGGCATCGCCCGAGGTGCGGGCGACGACGATGAGCAGGCCGGCCTCGGCGCCATCGATCACGTAGCGCTTGTCGCCAGAGAGTGTGAAGTCGGCAGCAGACTTCTTCGCGCTGAGCTTGATGTGAGCGGGATCGTGGTGAGCGCCTTCATCGACGGCGAGGGCAGTGGTGAGCTCACCTGCGGCGATCTTCGGCAGATAGGCCTCTTTCTGTTTCTGATTGCCCGCAAGCATGAGGGCGGATGCGCCAATCAGCGCAGTCGAGAGCAGGGGCGAAGACGCGATCGTGCGGCCCTGCGCTTCAAGCACCTGACCTAAGCCGACATAGCCGAAGCCCGAGCCGCCGAATTCTTCCGGGATCAGCACGCCCGTGAAGCCAAGCTCCACCATCTCTTTCCAGGCGGCCTTGTCGAAGGCGTCGCCTTTGCCGCGGAGCGCTCGCAACTGGCTGACGGGAAGTTTCTCCGCCGCAAAGCTCAGCGCGCTGTCGCGCAGCATCTGCTGCTCTTCCGTGAGCACGAACGCCATCGGCCTCTCCCGCCCGGTTCATGTACCGGTTGTTCAGTTTTGCGTGTTTGGTCTTAGCGTCCCACGGACGGCCCAATCAAGGGCGTCCTCGAGCCTATCATTGCCCCAGAAGAGCTCGCCGTCGGGCGTCACGAAGGTGGGGGCGCCGAATATGCCCTTGTCGGCGGCAATGGCGGTCTGTTCGCGCAGGCCGGCCTTCATGTCCTCGGAGTCCATGGCCGCCAGCACTTCGAGCGGGTCGAGCCCTGCGCGCCGCGCCGCGGCATGAAGGATCTGGGAGTCGGAAATATCGCGGTCGTGGACGAAATTGGCCTGATAGACCGCCTTCACGAAATTGGGCCGCATGGACTGATCAAGCGAGAGGGCGATCCGTGCGGCAAGGAGGCCGTTCTGGGGAAAGCGATGTGGCCGCTTGAAGGGCAGGCCGTGTTTTTCACAAACCCGCTCGAGGTCCCGCCACATATAGGAGCCCTTCACGGGCACGACGTTGAATGGGCTGTCCTTGAGCCCCTGTTGCGCATGGAAGAGGGGGCCGAGCAGGAAGGGCCGCCACTCAACCTCGACGCCCCGCGCCGCCGCTGCTTTGTCGATTCGCATCACGGCGGGGTAGGAATAGGTCGAGGCGAATTCGAACCAGAATTGCAGTTTCACGAAAACCTCGAAGTCGACGATTCGTAACCTTAGCAGATTGCGCGGCCAAAAACGGCGCCCATATCCCCTGTGGACGCCGCCGGGGTCTCCGGCGGGACGAGGACAATCAGGGAAAAATCCAATGTCGATCTCGATGCACAAGGCCAGCGCGCCCGTATTTCTGCGCATGCTGGGCAATCTCGATGCACTGCTGGAGAAGGCCGAAGCTTACGCCAAGGAGCGGAATTTCGACCCGAACCTGTTGGTTGCGTCCCGTCTGGCGCCTGACATGCGACCGCTGTCCTCGCAAATCCAGCTCGCCAGCGACACATCCAAGGGTGCGATCGCGCGCCTCTCCGGCGGCACGCCGCCTCCCATGGCCGACACCGAGACCACCATCGCCGAGCTGCGGATGCGCATCGCGAAAACGGCCGACTACATCAAGAGTGTTCCGGCCGGTTCGGTCGATGGATCTGAAGAGCGCGATATCGTGCTCAAGACGCCGAGCGGCGATCTTCCGTTCAAGGGCCTGCAGTACCTGACCGGCTTTGTGCTGCCGAACTTCTTCTTCCATGTCACGACAGCCTACGCGATCCTACGCCACAACGGCGTTCCGCTCGGCAAGATGGATTTCCTCGGCCGCTAGCACGCCCGGCGCATTGACCGTGTAGACTGCCCGCACCGATTGAGTCGGTGCGGGAGGTTGCGATGACCTGGCTGGACGGCGGCGCGCTGGCATTCTTCCTTACGGGATGGTGGTTTCTCGGCTGGCTCATCGACAGTTCGCCCTGGCACAAGCACACACTGTCTGCTGCGATGAAGACGCAGCGGCGCGAATGGATGCGCCAGATGGCGGCGCGTCAGGTGCGGCTGGTCGACGCCAACATCATCACCGGCCTGCAGCAGGCGACGTCGTTCTTCGCATCGACCGCGCTGCTGGCTGTGGGCGCGGGCTTCGGCCTGCTCACCGCCGCCGACACGATCATTGATGCGTTCGAGCAGTCGGTGGCGCATGTGCAGATCGACCGCGCGGCGTTCTATATAAAAACGGCGCTGCTGATGGCGCTCTACGCCTATGCGTTCTTCAAGTTCGGCTGGGCCTATCGCGTGTTCAACTATTCGGCGGTGATGCTGGCGGCGACGCCGGAGGCCGAACAGCCGGGCGCGGAAGAAGCCGCGGAGCAGGTCGCGGAAATGAACATCGTGGCAGCCGGACAATTCACGCACGGCCTGCGCGCCTTCTTCCTCGCGATCGCAGTGCTGGCCTGGTTCATCAGCCCGTGGGCGTTCGCGGGGGCGACCGTCGTTATCGTCTTCGCGTTGACCAATCGGCAGTTCAATTCCAAGGCGCGCTTCGTGGCTGTGAAGTCTTCTCGGCGCTTGCAGGGCAAAACCTGATACTGCAGATTAGCGCGGGGTCGCGTTCTCCGGGAGACGACCAGTGAAAGCCCAGATCCTTTTCGCCGCGCTGCTGGCAGCGCCGGCGCTTGCGCAAACCCCGCCTGCCAACCGACCGCCGCGCTGCGAGGCCGCGATCTACAAGGCGTTCGATTTCTGGGTCGGTGAGTGGGAGGTGTTCAATGCGGCAGGACAAAAAATGGGGACGAGTTCGATCACGCGAGAGGCGTCAGGCTGTCTGATCGTCGAACGCTGGACAAGTGCGCGCGGAAACAACGGCCAGAGCTACAATTTCTACGATCCCGCGCGCCAGCAATGGCGGCAGGTGTGGGTGTCGCCCACTGAACTCACCGACTATGCCGGCAATCTCAACGCCAAGGGCGAGATGGTGCTCGAAGGCGACCTGCAGCAGGCGGGCGGCTATGGCGGCCGGTCGCGCGGAACGTGGACCAGGAATGCCGACGGTTCTGTGCGTCAGCGCTTCGAGAACTTTGGCACGGCCCAGAGCGAGTGGGTCGAAAACTTCAACGGGCTCTACAAGAAGAAAGGCTAACGGCGCGGCAGCTTGACCTTGGCGCACGCGACCTGTTGCCTCCAGCCATGACAGACTCAGGCACGGACGCGTTACGGATTCTCGAGCTGCAACGCGCCGCGCAACGGCGAGAGGGCGCGCCGTCGGCCAAGGTGCGTCGCGAGCGGCTCAAATCCCTGGCTGATATGGTTCGTGCCGGCGGCGATGAGTTCGCCGCAGCCATATCGGCGGATTTCGGCAACCGGTCGTGGTTCGAGACGGCGCTGCTGGAAACCATGGTGACGCTGTCAGCCATCCGCCACGCGCGGCGCAATGTCGGCTGGTGGATGCGGCCGTCCGACCGGGACGTCGACATCACCTTCTGGCCGGGCTCCGCCTGGGTGAGGCGAGAACCGCTAGGCGTGATCGGAATCATCTCGCCGTGGAACTATCCATTGCAGCTCGCGCTGTCGCCGCTGGTGGATGCGCTGGCGGCGGGCAATCGCGCCGTCATCAAGCCGTCCGAACAGACGCCGAAATTCTCGGAATTGCTGAAGCAGAAGATCAAGGCGGCGTTCAGCGAAGATGTTGTTTCGGTCGTGACCGGCGGGCCGGAGGTCGCAGCGGCTTTCTCACGCCTGCCGTTCGACCATTTGGTGTTCACGGGGTCGACCTCCATCGGCCGCCAGGTGGCGCAGGCGACCGCGGACGGCCTCGTCCCCACGACGCTGGAGCTGGGCGGCAAATCCCCGGCGCTGATTTGCCCTTCGGGCTCCATCGACAAGGCGGCCGCCGCCATCGCGCAGGGCAAGTTCGTCAATGCCGGCCAGACCTGTATCGCGCCCGACTATGTGCTGGCGCCGCGCGGAGAGGTGGACGATGTCGCCGCCAAAATCATGGCGGAGGCTGCCCGCGCCTATCCCCAGCTCGGCGACGACTACTCATCCCTGATCAGCGAGCGTGCTTTCGATCGTGCGCAGGCGGCTGTGGAGGAAGCCGAGCGGGGCGGCGCGCGCGTGCTGCGCCATGCGACGCCGGCCGATCGCGCGAAGCGTCTGATGCCGCCCACCGTGGTACTGAACTCGCCCGCTGATGGCGCATTGATGCGCGAAGAGATATTCGCGCCTATCCTGCCAATCATCGGCTACGACACACTGGACCAGGCACTCAACCTGATCGCATCGCGACCCGATCCCCTCGCACTCTACATCTTCGCCGAGAACACCGGAGAGCAGGGCGATGTGCTAGACCGCACGCGCTCCGGCGGCGTCACGATCAACGCAACATTGTTGCACATCGCGCAGGAAGACCTGCCCTTCGGCGGGATCGGCCCCAGCGGCATGGGCCACTATCACGGCCGCGCCGGCTTCGACCGCTTCACCCACGCCCGCGCCGTGTTCCGCACTGGATGGTTTAACGCGGCCAATCTGCTCGCACCGCCTTACGGCGAGCGCGCCAAGCGGCTCCTGAAGATACTGATGCGGTAGCGCTACTGATGATCCCTGAGTCCAAGCACGCGCTTGGCGACGATATTGAGGTTCACCTCCGATGTACCACCCTCGATGGAGTTGCCCTTGGCGCGCAGCATGGAGCGCGTGGACAGGATTTCGGCCGGCTTGAAGCCCTCACCTTCCCAGCCGAGGCCTTGGTGGCCCATGGCTTCGACCTGAAGCTCGGTCTTGTTCTGGTTCATCTTGGCGGCGGCGTACTTGATGATCGACGTCGCGGGGCCGACATCGGCGCCGGCCTTGGCCATTTCGGCGTTGCGCTGGATGGTGAGCGTGAAAGCCTGCTCGTACATCATCTGCTTGGTCACGCGCGAGCGGATATCGCCATCGGCTATGAGCCCGTCCTTCACGCCGACGTATTTCTTAGCGATGTCAGCCAAGGTCGGCCCTGAATTGCGGTCCGCGCCGAAACCGGTCGCCGAGATGTTCTGACGTTCGTACTGAAGCAGGCGCTTGGCGATATCCCAGCCTTTGCCGGGTACCCCAACCATTTGCGCTTTGGGTACCTTCACGTCAGTGAAAAATGTCTCGCAGAAGGGCGATGAGCCGGAGATCAGCAGGATCGGCCGCGTCTCGACGCCCGGCGTCGTCATGTCGAACAAGACGAATGAAATGCCTTCATGCTTCTTCGTGGTGTCGGTGCGGACCAGGCAGAAAATCCAGTCGGCGTAGTTGGCGTAGCTGGTCCAGATCTTGGAGCCGTTGATCAGCCAATGGTCGCCCTTGTCCTCGCACTTGGTCTGCAGCGAGGCGAGATCGGAGCCGGCGCCCGGTTCGGAGTAGCCTTGGCACCAGCGCGTGCGGCCATGCACGATATCGGGCAGGAATTTCTTCTTCTGGTCTTCGTTGGCGTATTCGAGCAGCACCGGCCCGAGCATCCAGAGGCCGAACGAGGCGAGCGGCGCGCGGGCGTTGATCGCCTTGAGTTCCTGATCGAGGACGATGGCTTCCGCTTTGGAGAGCCCACCGCCGCCGTATTCCTTCGGCCAGGCCGGCGCGGTCCAGCCCTTCGCGGCCATGCGCTCGAGCCAGACCTTCGAATCCGGATTCGCCCATTTCTGGTTGCGGCCGCCCCAGACAACCTCTTCCTCGACCATGGGCTTTCGCATCGAGGCCGGGCAGTTTTCCGCCAGCCAGGCGCGCGTCTCGGCGCGGAATTTCTCAAGGTCGGCCATGGATGTCTCCCCGATGAGACCAGTGTTCTGATGCGTGTCAGTCAGGGCTATCGGCGTGGCCTTGGCGGGTCAAGATCGGCTGCGGCGCTAAGGCCGGGCAGGGCCGCCCAGCATGCCGCCGCCCGTGTGGAGGCCCGCAAGGTTCATGGCGTGGACGACGCCCATGATAAGCACCGCCCCGGCCACCAGGGTGACCAGTGGCCACGAGATCCAGCGGGCTCTCAGGCTGTCTTTCTTCGGCTGGCCCGACTTCCAGGCGGCGAAGCCGGTCAGTAAGACGCCCGCGCCGATCACGACGGAGGTGACGATCCATTCCATGACGGGAGGGATGGCGCGAAGGCGCTGGAGCGGCAAGCGCCGCCGGCTGCGGCATGCTGGCCTCAGCGCGCGCGTGGCGTCTTTCCGTGCGGCGTCTTGGCCCAGAAATGCGGGCGGATTTTCATTTCATACAGGGCGCGCAGCATGGCTATCGACATCAGTGGCCAGTAGAGCGGCAAGCTGAGTAGCGTCCACAGCTTTGCATGCGTTGTGCGGGTTGCGAAGGCGGCCGCGAGTACGCCGCTATAGCCCATGCCAAACAGCACGGCCTGCCAGCCCTCGAGCGTTACGAACGGCGTAAACAGGCCAACAGTCAGCCAGAGCAGAATGGGTGCATGCATGGTCGAGGCAAGTATCGAGCCTCCCAGGGTCAGCAGCACTGAAAGGAAATTTCTGATCCCCATGCCGCGCGCTGCGGCAAGCGGCTGGCGCATCAGGACGATCCAGGTCTGCAGGTGGCCCTTCATCCAGCGCGTCCGCTGATTTAGCCATGTAGGCAGGTGGGAAGGCGCCTCTTCCCAGGTCGGCTCGCTGATCATGGCCGCCGCTCCGCCAAAACGCGCGAGACGCAGACCGAGATCAGCGTCTTCCGTTACGTTCCAGGCATCCCATCCTCCGGCTTTGGTAAGCCGGTCTCGCTGGAAATAGTTGCTGGTTCCGCCCAGCGCCAACGGCACGCGCAGCCACGCAAGGAAAGGCAGCCAGATTCGGAAGTGGATCGCGTATTCGATCTCGAACTGCCGGGTCAGCCATCCATCCTGGCCATTGTGGATCAGGAGAGGCGCCTGGACGACAGCGAGGTTGCGAGGGCCCGATCGGAACGCAGCGACGGCGGCGCGCGGCTGGCCCGGTGAGGGATGATCCTCCGCATCGAACACAGCGATGATCTCACCGCGCGTGAAATCGAGGCCGTAATTCAGCGCCTTGGGCTTAGTACGCGGTTCGCCTGGTGGCACGGGAATGGTCTCGAACCAGGGCGGCGGCTGGACGCGCTCGATCGCCGACAGAGTTTTCTCGTCATCCGCCTCGATAAGCAGCTTCACATCGAGCTTTTTGGGTGGGTAGTCGAGCTTCTGGATCGCCTCGATCAACGATCCGACCACCGCGTCTTCCTTGTAGAGCGGGATGAGAATGCTGAGCGGGGGCAGGTCATCGTCCGCGACACGCCTGGGCGGCTGTGCTGATCGGACGACGGGCATTGCCGCGACAGCGGCAAGCCGCATCAGGATGAGGAGACTGAACACAATGCCCAGAAGGGCAGTAAACCCGGCCCACAGAGCCGCTGGATCTGAGACGGCTGCAAACGTCACAGCGCCACACATCGCCCATGCGCCGAAACGCTGGCCGGCGGACAGGCCGAACTTTGCGCTCAGTTCCGGCGAGGTGGACGCGAGACTATTGCTGGCGCGGCCAAAGGCGCGCGCTTCCTGAAGCCGTCGCTGGAACGTCTCGTGCTTCGTCGGTTCAAAATTTTCGTCGGCCGCCCGCGTTGTCGCGTACGCGGCCCCATCGCCCTCGAACAGGATATCCCCCAACAGTCCCCAACCAACCTGTGGGAAGCTTTATCCACATTGTGGGTTTGGAATGCAACCAGGGCGCGAACCAAAATTTAATTCAGCGCTCACGTGACAGAAGTAGGTGCGGGTCTGTGGATCGATCTGTGGATTAGGCGCGGCGACGCGGCAGGCGGAACACTTTCGACACGCTGCGCGAGGCGGGGTCTTTCTTTTCGAGCTCGCTCGCAGGGAGCGGGCGGCTGTAGAGGAAGCCCTGAACTTCGGTGCAGCCCATGCCGGCGAGGATTGTCGCCTGCTGTTCGTCCTCCACGCCTTCGGCAGTGACGCGCATGCCAAGGTCTCGGGCGAGCGAGATGACCGCGCGAACGATCGCCTGGTTCTCGGTGCTGTCCTCGATGCCGCGCACGAAGCGCTGGTCGATCTTGATCTTGTCGAACGGGAAGGCGCGCAGGTAGCTGAGCGAGGAATAGCCCGTGCCGAAATCGTCGAGCGCAACCTTGACGCCGAGTTCGCGCAGGGCGTGGAGCGTCCGGATGTTATGGTCGGTCTCGTCCATCAGGACGCTCTCGGTAATTTCGATCTCGAGGCGGCTGGGATCGAGCTGCGATGCGGCGAGGGCGCCGACAACTGTTGCGACGATGGACGGGTTCTTCATCTGTGCGGGCGAGAGGTTGATCGCGACGGAAACGTCCTCGCGCCATTGGGCGGCTTCCTCGATCGCCTTGCGGATCACCCATTCGCCGAGCGGCACGATGATGCCGGTTTCTTCGGCGCAGCTGATGAATACTGCGGGCGAGACGAGGCCATGGCCCGGGCGGTTCCAGCGAAGCAGTGTCTCGTAGCCAGAGACCTTGCGGGTGCGCGTGTTGACCAGGGGCTGGAAATAAACGTCCATCGCATCGTTCGCCAGTGCGTTGCGGAGATCGGACTCGAGGTCGGCGCGCCAGCGCGCATCCTCGTCCATGCCGATCTCGAAGAAGCGTGCGCAGCCACGGCCCTGCGCCTTGGCGCGATAGAGGGCAAGCTCGGCGTTCTTCATCAGGATGGCAGGATCGGATCCGTCATCGGGCGCCATCGCCACACCGACCGAACCGCCGGCGAGGATGTCCTTGCCGTTGAGGTTCACGGGCGCGAGGAGTGCATCGACGATGAGGTCAGCGAGATCGGCCGCCTCGTCGCGCGAGGTCTCGCGGTACATAACCGCGAATTCATCACCACCGAGGCGCGCGAGGAAGGCTGTGGGGCCGACACAGTCGCGCAGGCGCTGGGCGACGATCTTGAGGTAGGCGTCGCCGGCCGGGTGGCCGAGCGTGTCGTTGATCGCCTTGAAGTTGTCGAGGTCGATGCAGAAGAGGGCGTAGTTTTCGCTGCGTTTCTCGGCCGCTTCCTTCGCCACGTCGAGCTGGCGGACCAGCATGGCGCGGTTGGCGAGATCGGTGAGACCGTCGTATTCGGTGACGTAGGCGATACGGGCTTCGGTGTCACGCGAGCGCGTGATATCCGAGCAGACGCCGCGGTAGCCGCCATCGCCGGTGGGCTGGCCAGAGAGCGACCACCAGCCGTCCCGGCCGCCGACCTGCACGCGCAGGACTTCGTCCCGGAACGTCTTGCGCTCGCGCATCAGCAGTTCGAGCTGCTGGGCCGATTCCGGAGCGAACAGGGCGAGGAAGCTGCCGCCTTCGAGCAGCTCGGGCGTCAATCCGGTCGCGTCGATGAAGCGCTGCGAGGCGCGGCCGAGGCGGCCATTGGCGTCGGTGCGCCAGAGCCAGTCGGCCGAGTGCGATTCGAAATCACTGAGCAGGAGGCTGACGGTTTCCTTGGCTTCCTGCAGCGAGGCGGCGCTGACCTGGCGGCGGATATCGTTGGTGGCGTTCATCGCGGCAAAGCGCTGGAGAGCGGCGATGCAGCCGACGAGGAGGAACACGGTTTCGGCCGCCCACATGTGGAAGCCAGTGAACAGGCCAAGCGCGGCGCCGCCGCCGACCATTCCCGAGTAGGCAAGCGACGCACGGGGGAAGCTCGAGTGGAGCAGGGCGCCGACGCACAGGATGGCGGCGGTGAGGACGCCGAGCAGCAGGAGGTGTTCTGGGCCGCCCGAAGCGATGAGCGCCCAGATGATGAGACCCCAGATGCCGCCGCTGGCCAGCGTATAGCGGAAGATGCGCTTGTCTTCTTCGGCGCCGGGACGATTCGACCACCGGCTGCTTTCGCGGAAGCGCAGGAAGACGAGAACGGCGCTGGTGTAGCACCAGACGAACACGATCGGCATCACCGGCTCGGCCCAGAACGCGAAGGTCAGCACCAGCGCGTTGAGCAGGCCGTGGATGGCGGCGAGGGGGGCGAGGTTGTGGAAACGCCGGCGGCGGGATGCGCCAATGGCTTCGCGGTGCTCGGCGGGAATATCCACCTCGCCCAGGAAGTCGGCTTTCCAGCTGGTCAGCTGCATAACCCAGCATTTCCCCGTCGTTGCCCGGCGGAATCTTTCCGGACTGACTGGCTGAGCATGCCGGAATGACGTCGATTTTCCGGAAAGCCGATCCGGGCAATTTCACGGACCCAGGTAATCGTTCGGTCAAAAACCCCGAAAACAGGCAGTTTTTCAAGTGATTCAGGATGGTGAAAGCACCGTTGCGATGCCGGAAATATCCGCTTCCGAGGTGTTCCAGGAGCAGACGAAGCGGTGGGTCTTGCCAGCCCAGGGATAGAAGGCGGCGCCGGCGTCGTTAAGTTTCTTAACAACGGCAGGCTCGATATCAATGAATACCTCATTACCGTCCAGCGGATAGACGAGCTTGCCGCCGGCGGTGGTCAGCACGTCCGCGAGTTTCTTTGCCGATGAGTTGGCGCGGCGGGCGAGATCGAGCCAGAGACCGTCTTTCAGGTAGGCGCCCATCTGGGCGGCGAGGAAGCGCATCTTGGGCGGCATGTGACCGGCGCGCTTGGCGCGGGCCATGAGGTCGGGCGCAAGCTTGCGGGCTTCGCCGAAGAGCAGGATGGCCTCGCAGCCGATCGCACCGTTCTTGGTGGCGCCGAAGCTCATGACGTTGACGCCGGCGCGCCAGCTCAGGTCGGCGGGCGACTTGGCCGTAGATACAAGCGTATTGGCGAAGCGAGCGCCGTCGAGGTGGACGGGGCCGTGCGGATGCATCAGCTCGGCGCGCTCGGCGGTTTCGGCGGCGGAATAGGCCGCGCCGCATTCGGTGAGGTTGGAGAGGGAAAGGGCGCAGGCGGGGACTTCGTGGACAAAGCCTGGCCGGTTGGCGTCGAGGCGGCGCTTCAGGGCGTCGAGGTCGATCTTGGCGTACCGGCCGGGGAGCAGGGAGAGCTTGGCGCCGCCGGTGTAGAATTCCGGCGCGCCGCGCTCGTCGCGTTCGATGTGCGCCTCGGCGTGGCACAGGATCGCGCCGTGCGACGGGCAGAGGAGGGAGAGGGCAAGCGCGTTGGCGGCGGTGCCGGAGGGGACGAGCCACATGTCGAGGTCGGTCTCGAAGACGTCCGAGAGGGCGGCCTTTGCCGCGGCCATCCATTTGTCCGCGCCGTAGCTGGAGGCCGCGCCGGTGTTGGCGGCGGCGATGGCCTCGATGATGGCGGGGTGGGCGGGGGCGGCGGTGTCGGACGAGAAATTCATGGGGTTTCTCCGCCCGTTCCTCTGTGACGGAAAGCGGGGCTGTGCAAGCCTCTGCTGATGACGGACCTTTCTGGCATCAGGGCTTTGACGTTCGACGTGTTCGGCACGACCGTCGACTGGTGCGGCGGCGTGGCGCGCGAGGCCGCAGCGATGCTGGGGCCGAAGGGGCACGCGCTCGACTGGGTGGCGTTCGCCAACCGGTGGCGGCGCGAATACCAGCCGGCGATGGAGGCGGTGCGGTCGGGCAAGCGCGACTATGTCGTGATGGATGTGCTTCATCGCGAAATGCTCGACATGGCGCTGGACGAGTTCGGCGTGAAGGATGTGAGCAATGCCGAGAAGGATGAACTCGCGCTGGCCTGGCGGCGGCTCGATCCGTGGCCGGACACGGTTGTGGGCATGGAGCGGCTCAAGCGGAAGTACACGCTGGCGGCGCTGTCCAATGGGAACATCGCGCTGATCGTGGCGATGGCGAAACGCGGCAAGCTGCCGTGGGACGTCGTGCTCGGCGCGGACCTGGTGCGGACATACAAGCCGATGCCGGCGCTCTATGACAGCGCGCCGCTTCTGCTGGATCTCAAGCCCGAGCAGATCATGATGGTGGCGTGCCATGCGTGGGATCTCGATCATGCGGCGAAGCGCGGCCTGCGCACGGCCTATGTGCGGCGGCCGGATGAGTACGGGCCTGGCGCCGCGCTGAAGGCGCCGGCGGAGGGGGCATACGATCTGCAGGCCGGGAGTTTTGTGGAGCTGGCGGACAGGCTCGGGGCGTAGGACCGCTTTCTCGCGAGCGGGGCTGCGAGTTGGGTTTTCTGAGTTGCGCACACACTTAGCTGGTAGCGAGTACGCGCGGCGAGGGTGGGACTTCACCACCACCACCAACAACAACACCAACAATGCTAACAATGCTAACAACACCAACGGCTGTCATCCCGGCCGGAGGCGCGAAGCGCCGGAGAGCCGGGACCCATGGTCCTGCATTTGCCGATGTCGATTGGTTGACCCTGGACAGCGCTTCGCACTTCCGGGATGACAATCTTCTCGGGACCACCAGAGAAGCGGCGGGACGGCCGCCCTTGTCTCTTGGTTTTGCGGCATAGTGCGTTGGCGGACGAGGTCCCGTCCCGCCCTCGGGTTTGAAGCCCGTCCACGAGCCTGGGACTCGTCCGCCTCTTGCCTACCCGCCCTGAACAGTTGCCTGGGAAGCCGCATCCACGGCTGTCCCGCTGACAAGGACAGGCCTCATGACCTTGCATCAAAATATCCTCGGCGTCGATGTCGCCAAGGACTGGATAGACGTATGCGATCCTGCCTCCGGCCGGATGCGCCACATCGAGACTGCCCCGCGCGCGCTGAAGCGCTTTGCGGCGGATCTTGCCCCCGGAACGCTGGTCGTCCTCGAAGCCTCCGGCGGCTATGAGCGCCCGCTGATGGAAGCGCTGGAAGCCCCCGGGATTAGGGACAGGGGCGTGGCCTACGCCCGGGTCAACCCGCGCCAGGCCCGCGAGTTCGCCCGCGCCACCGGCCGGCTGGCCAAGACCGACAACGTCGATGCGGCCATGCTTGCCGAGATGGGGCGCGCCCTCGATCTCCGGCCGGCGGCCCCCGCCGATCCCGCCCGGCGGCGGCTGGCCGCGTTGGTCGCCCGGCGCGAGGACCTGGCGCAGATGATCACCGCCGAGAGCAATCGCCTCGCCTGCGCGCGCGAGGCGTTCGTGCGGGCCGACATCAGGAGCCTGCTTGCGGTCCTCAAGCGCCGCAAGCTCAGGCTCGAGACGGAGATCGAGGCCCACAAGCGCCGGCACGCGGAACTCGACGCGCTCGACCGCCGCCTGCGCACCGCGCCCGGCGTCGGCCCCGCTGTCGCCAGCGTCCTCCTCGCCTGCATGCCGGAGCTGGGCCAGACCGATCGGCGAGGCGCCGCCTGCCTGGGCGGCCTTGCCCCGCACGCCAGCGACTCGGGCCACAGCAAAGGCAAGCGCTGCATCTGGGGCGGACGCGCCGAGGTGCGCCGCTCTCTCTATCTCGCCGCCTTCATCGCCAGCCGCTGCGATCCCGAACTCAGGGCGTTCCGCAAACGCCTCCAGGACCGCGGCAAGCCCTTCAAGGTCGCCATCATCGCCACCGCCAGAAAGCTCCTCACCATCCTCAACGCCATGATCCGCGAACGCCGCGACTACCAATCCCGCATCCCAGCATGAAGACAGTTGCTCGTGGT
>JAUYPV010000020.1 GCA_030697555.1 Hyphomonadaceae bacterium | reverse complement strand
TGCGCGGCCTTCGGGGTTGTCCGCCAGCCAGTGAAGGCAGGGCTCATCCTCGATCACGCGTACGGCCACCCGCAGGAAGTAGCCGAGGCGATGGGCGTACCAGAGCATCGGCGCAAGCCGGCCAAGGAGCCAGAAGATGATTTCGGTCATGGTCACGCGGCGATTATCCGCCAGCGCGGGACCCAGCAGGATAAGTTGCACGATTTTTTCAGGCGGGTTTTGGCGGAAAGCGGTGCAAGTCTCTGAGCTGGTTGCGAATCTTTTATTCGAAAAACTTTTGGCGCGTCTCCTTAACCTGCGGATTTCATCGCTTAACCCCGCAGGTTAAGGGCTTGTCTGACGTTGGTGAGCCCCGCGCCCCTGCCGGGGCGTTCGCTTCTCGATTTGGTCCACTGGACCAAATCTCGCCTTCGGCGCCGTCGCTCACCATGGTGAGCAGCTTGGGCGGACGACGTCTGGCCAAGCGTCCGTCGAACCACGAGGGCGGGGCTCACCAGCGATAGTTATGCCGCGCCGGTGGGAACGGTGCATTTCGCTCTGCTCAATGCACCCTACGGCGCCGGCGCTACTCCATGATGTCTTCGTTCCACAACGCCGGATTCTCCGCGATGAATTTTCGCATCTGCTGGATCGAGGGGTCGTGCGCGGCGTCGATGACTTCGATGCCGTGGCTGCGGAGGAAGGCTTCGTTGCCGCCGAAGTTGATCGTGTCGTTGATGATGACGCGCGGGATCTTGAACTGAACGATTGTCCCTGCGCACATCATGCAGGGCGACAGGGACGTGTAGAGCGTGGTGTCGCGGTAGGTCGCCTGGCGGCCGGCCTTGCGCAGGCAGTCCATCTCGCCATGGGCGATGGGATCGCCATGCTGGACGCGCTGGTTGTGGCCGGAGGCTATCAGCGCATCGCCGCGTGCGAGGACGGAGCCGATGGGAAGGCCGCCGGCGTCGAGGCTCGTCTTGGCTTCGCGGAAGGAGAGGTCGATGAAGCGGAGGTCGGCGGGGGAGAGCATGATCTGGACTCTAACGGACCTATCTGCCGGTTGAGGACTCACGATGAACATCGCTCAGCATCGCGTCACTCCTGATCGCGTTTGCCCGTCCAGCTTCGAATCATCACATGATCGATTGCAGGCATATCTCGCACAATAGGTCTATCGAGCCTGGTAAACGAAGCGGTGGGATCGTCGTGCCTGGCCAAGGCCTCGTGAACCGGAACATCTTTCTCAAGCGCGGTGACGCAGACGATTTCGTCATCAAAGATCCCTTTCAGCAAGCGTGCTGCCTCTTCGGAGCCAGCCGCCGTCGCTGATGCCGGACCGTAAAAGACCGTCATGCCCTCGTTGTCCGCTGTTATGCCTGCGTCCCAACCTCGGACGTCGGTCCAAGAGGCTGTAACCGCCAAGTTGTCTGGCGAACGCCTTAATGAAGCGACTGCGCGCGCCACAAGGTCGTAGTGACTACGCCTTTCGGCCTCAGACGATGCCATGCGCTTCTCCAATAACGGACGACTACTTCGCGAAGGTTGTGCTGCTTAGTGCGCCTCCGCCCATGTCTTCGCGGCGTGTGCTTCGACGACCAGCGGGACGTTGAGCTGGACGACGGGATGCGGGGCTTTCGCCATCACGGCGCTGGCGACTTCGATCAGCTTCTTCGCTTCCTTCTCGGGGGCTTCGAAGACGAGTTCGTCGTGGACTTGCAGGAGCATCTTTGATTTGAGGCCGGCGGCTTTCAGGGCGGCGGGCATGCGGATCATGGCGCGTTTGATGATGTCGGCGGCGGAGCCCTGCAGTGGGGCGTTGATGGCCTGGCGCTCGCCGAAGGAGCGCTCGGCGCCGTTTGGCGATTTGATCTGCGGCAGCCAGACCTTGCGGCCGAAGATGGTCGAGACATAGCCGTGCTCGCGCGCGAAGGCGCGATAGTGCTCCATGTAGTCCTGTATGCCCGGGAATTTCTGGAAGTACTTCTTGATGTAGGCGGCGGCTTCCTCGCGCGGGATCGAAAGCTGGCGGGCGAGGCCGAAGCCGGAGATGCCGTAGATGATGCCGAAATTGATCGCCTTGGCGCGGCGGCGGACCATAGGGTCCATGCCCTTCACCGGCACGTTGAACATTTCGCTGGCCGTCATGGCGTGGATGTCGATGCCGTCCAGGAACGCCTGACGCAGGCTCGGTATGTCCGCCACGTGAGCAAGAAGCCGCAGTTCGATCTGGCTGTAGTCCGCCGAGACGAGGACGTTGCCTTTTTCCGCGATGAAAGCTTCGCGGATCTTGCGGCCTTCCTCGGTGCGGATCGGGATGTTCTGCAGGTTGGGATCGGTGGAGGCGAGGCGGCCTGTCTGTGCGCCGGCGAGCGAATAGCTGGTGTGGACGCGCCCAGTGTTGGCGTCGATCGCATCGCGCAAGGTCTCTGTGTAGGTCGAGCGCAGCTTGGAGAGCATGCGCCAGTCGAGCAGCACCTTGGGCAGCTCGTGCCCGTAGGCGGCGAGGTCTTCCAGCGTATCGGCGCCGGTGGCCCAGGCGCCGGTCTTGGTCTTCTTGGCGCCGGCGACGTCGGCGAGGCCCATCTTGTCGAACAGGATTTCGCCGATCTGTTTCGGGCTGCCAAGGTTGAACGGATGGCCAGCGAGCTTGTGCGCCTCGTCCTCCAGCCGGGCCATGCCTTGCGCGAAATCGCCCGAGAGTTGCGAGAGGCGGTCGCGGTCGACCAGCACGCCCGCGCGCTCCATGTCGGCGACCACGGGAATGAGCGGACGGTCCTGGGTCTCGTAGATTGTGGCGACGCCTTCCCTGGAAATCCGGGGCTTGAGCCGCTGCCACAGGCGCAGCGTCACATCGGCGTCCTCGGCGGCGTAGCGTGTCGCCTTGTCCAGCGGCGCCTGGTCGAAGGTGATCTGGGTCTTGCCGGAGCCGATCAGGTCCTTGATCGGGATCGGCTTGTGGCCGAGGTGTAGCTCGGAGAGCTCGTCCATGCCGTGGTTGTTGGCGCCGGCGGAGAGCACGAAGGAGAGCAGCATGGTGTCGTCGATCGGCGCGACGCGTATGCCGTGTCCGCAGAAGACGGAGATGTCGTACTTGATGTTCTGGCCGATCTTGAGGACGGCGGGGTCCTCCAGCATCGGCTTCAGCATTTCCATGGCGGTGGCGAGATCGACCTGCACGGGCTTCTCGCCGGAGAGCAGATCGGTTTTGCCGGCGCCGTGGGCGAGGGGGATGTAGCAGGCCTTGCCGGGCGCGAGGGCGAGCGAGACGCCGACGAGTTTTGCCGAGACGGGGTTGAGGCCGTCGGTTTCGGTGTCGACCGCGACGAAGCCCTGCGCCTTCGCTTCCTCGATCCACCAGCCGAGGCGGGCGGCGTCGGTGACGGTCTCGTAGTTGTCGACGTCAAAGGGCATGTTTTCGGGCGGGAGAGGCGTCGAGGACTCGCCGATTTCGGTGCGGCTGGCGGGGGCGGAGGAGGCGGTGGGTTTTCCGCCCGCGGCGGCGACGGCGTTGGCCAGGGCCTGGCCGCCCGCGGAGGATGATGCGGACTTGGCAGCGGACGCGGGCACGGGCGCGCCGAGGGTTTCAGCGACGCGCTTGGTGAGCGTGCGGAATTCCATCTCTTCGAGGAAGGCGATAAGCGGGGCCGGGTCGGGATCGGAGACGCCGAGGTCTTCCAGCGGCGTTGCGACGGGAACGTCGTCCTTCAGCGTCACGAGGATTTTGGAGAGGCGCGCCTTGTCGGCGTGTTCGATGAGGCTCTCGCGGCGCTTGGGCTGCTTGATCTCGCCGGCGCGGGCGAGGAGCGTTTCCAGGTCGCCGTATTCCTGGATGAGGAGGGCGGCGGTCTTGATGCCGATGCCGGGGACGCCGGGGACGTTGTCGACGCTGTCGCCGCAGAGGGCCTGCACGTCGATGACCTTGTCCGGCGTGACGCCGAACTTCTCGAAGACTTCCGGGGCGCAGATCTTCCGGTCCTTCACGGTGTCGAGCATGCAGATCCGGTCGTCGACAAGCTGCATCAGGTCCTTGTCGGCGGAGACGATGGAGACGCGGGCGCCTTTGGCGGCGGCCTGGCGGGAATAGGTGGCGATGAGGTCGTCGGCTTCGAAGCCAACCATCTCCAGCGCGGGCTGGCCGAAGGCGATGGCGGCGCGGCGCACCAGCGGGAATTGCGGGATCAGGTCCTCGGGCGGCGGCGGGCGTTGGGCCTTGTACTGGTCGTAAAGCTCGTTGCGGAAGGTGATCGCCCCGGCGTCGAAGATGCAGGCGAAGTGGGTGGGCTGGTCGCCGGCCTTGAGGTCTTCCAGCACCTTCCACAGCATGTTGCAGAAACCCGAGACGGCGCCGACGGGCAGGCCGTCGGTCTTGCGGGTGAGCGGGGGCAGGGCGTGGAAGGCGCGGAAGATGAAGCCCGACGCATCGATCAGATAGACGTGGCTGGTTTTGTCGACCGGGCGCTTGACGGGCATCTCGTAAACTCCTCGCGGCCTTCCAGTAACAGTCCCGGCGGGAGAGGGCCAGAATTGGTTGATATGGATTAACTTCGACGCGGAAACTGATGGCCGGAAAGTAAGCGCGCTGTACCGGAAATTAATCGATCCCTGCCAGCCTCCGCGAATATTTCGTCTTCGGGGACACCAGTTATGGACACCGCAAAACCCGCGATAGCCGCAGAAAGCGGCGCGCAGGACAGGTCAGCCGGCCAGGCCGCGCGGATTCCGGCGTTCAGCTGGGGATACTTCGCCAACTCCACGACCATTCTCGGTGTCGTGCTCGCGATAATTGGGGGCCTGCCTCTCTTCTATTTCTTCGGCGTGTGGCCCGCTGTGCTCTGGACCATTCCAGCGGTTGCCCTGCTGCTGGTGCTCGTCGTGTTTGGGATGAGGGTGAGCCTCGGCGACAACTCGGCGGTGGTGCCGGCGACCGTTCTTCAGGCGTCGCTCGTCGCGCTTTGGATGGCCAGTGCGGTGGCATTGTGGGCGACGGGCAATCCGACGGCCTGGGTGCTCGCGGTGACAATCTGCGCCTCGTGGTCGATCCATATCATCTTCGCCACCCGCGGCGATCTGAAGGTGACCCTGGGCATCCTGTCCATTTGCACCATCCCCCTTCTCGGCTTCCTGGTGGACTCGACGTGGAGCGAGTACCCGGCGTGGATCGCCATTCCGATGACAGTCTCCTCGATCTGCATGGTGCTCTCGATCGCTTCCTCGGCGCAGTGGTCGAACCGGAACTTCGTCGAGCTGCAGAAAGCGATGTCGGAGGCGAGCGCCACCAAGACGCGCCTCGAGTTCGCGATCCAGAGCGCGGGCGACGGCTATTTCGAGTTCAATCTCGATACGCGCCACTATTCGCCAGACCCTTCGCTCGAGAAGCTTCTCAACTTCGACGCCGGTCAGAAGGGCCTCGATGTCCTTCGCAGCCGCACCCATCCCGATGACGTCGATGAGCTGTTCGCCAACATGATTGCAGCCCGCGAGGGGCGGCTGGACAGCTGGAACCAGGACGTCCGCACGAAAGTCGCTTCGGGCGAATTCCGCTGGATGCACCTGAGAGCGCGCGTGCTCGATGACAAGAAGCAGAAGACGCGCGTGCTCTTGGGCACGCTGGTCGACCTGACGGACCGCAAGCGGCTGGAGGAGGAGCTTCGCGCGGCGAAAGAGTCCGCTGAGGCCTCCAGCCGCGCCAAGAGCCAGTTCCTCGCCAACATGAGCCACGAGATCCGCACGCCGCTCAATGGCGTGCTCGGCATGGCCCAGGCGCTTGAAACAGACGAACTCGCCCCCTCGCATAAGGAGAAGGTCGCCATCATCCTCGATTCGGGGAAATCGCTGATGGCCCTTTTGAATGACGTGCTCGACCTCACCAAGATCGAAGCCGGCAAGCTTGAGATTTCGGCGGTGCCCGGCGACTTCCTGCATACGATGAAGCGCACGCGCCAATTGTTCCAGGCGCAGGCCGAGGACAAGGGCATCGACCTGTTCGTGCGCTATGACTCGAACTTCCCGCAGCGCCTCAGCTACGACCCGGTGCGCGTGCGGCAGTGCGTGTCGAACCTCCTGTCGAATGCGATCAAGTTCACCACGAAAGGCCGGGTCGAGGTGGGGATCAGCGCCAAGGCGCTAGGCGGGGAGGCGCACCAGGTGTGCGTCGAGATTTCCGACACCGGCATCGGCATGAACGAAGAGACGGTTGGCCGGCTGTTCACTGTGTTCACGCAGGCGGACGGGGCGACGACGCGCAAGTTCGGCGGTTCGGGCCTCGGCCTTGCGATCTCGCGCCAGCTCGCCCGCATGATGGGCGGCGACATCATTGTCGAAAGCACCCAAGGCAAGGGATCGGTCTTCCGCTTCACCTTCCGGGCGCAGCAAGCGGCGGCTGCCGCCGAACCGGCGCCGTCCCGGTCGACGCCGGCCGAGGCGCCGAGGAGCCGCAGCCTGCGCGGCACGCGCGTTCTTCTCACCGACGACAATGCGATCAACCGTCAGGTCATCAAGCTGTTCCTTGCTCCGCAGGGCTGCGACATCACCGAGGCGACCAACGGCAAGGAAGCGCTCGACCGGCTTTCGAGCGGCGAGTTCGACCTTGTACTGCTCGATGTGCACATGCCGGTGATGGACGGCAAGGAAGCCATCGTCCGGATCCGTCACATTGCCAAATTCGCCGACCTGCCGGTGATCGCGCTGACGGCGGACGCCATGACGGGCGACCGTGAGCGCTATATTGCGCTTGGCATGACGGACTACGTGTCCAAGCCGGTCGACCAGCGCGAGTTGATCGCCAAAATGCACACCGTGCTGAAGCTGGCTGCCCCCGCCGGGGTCGCGCCGGCTGTGCGGGATGCGAAGACGGGCACCTGAGCGAGGGTGGGCTTCCTGCCGTCAGCAGCCCGGCGCTTTCGCCTTCTGGCCGTTGTCGAGGGCAGCATCCACGATCGGCGTCCAGATGGCGTAGCCTTCGGGCGTCATGTGGAGGTTGTCTTCGACGAAGATGTCCTTCGGCGTGCCGTCAGGTTTCAGCATCGGTCCGACGACGTCGATGTAGGCGAGATCATTGCGCTTGTCCGCAAGCGCTTCGACCTTCGCGTTGTACCTGGATTGATCCGGCAGCTGTTCGAAGCGCTGCTTCGAGGGCTTGGCGGCGATGAACCAGACCGGCGTCGAGCCCAGCGCCTTGTCTTTCAGCTTCATGAACTGGACGAAGTCGGCATAGACCTCGTCGGGCGTGCGCTTGTCGATCCAGAGATCGTTCTCGCCGGCGTAGAAGACGATTTCCTTGGGATGATAGGGCGCGACGACGCGGTCGAAATAGTGGTCGACCTCCCACACGGTCGAGCCGCCAAAGCCGCGCTGGATGACGGCGCGGTCGGGGAAGTCCTCCTTCAGCGTGCGCCAGAAGCGGATGGAGGATGCGCCGACGAAGAGCGTGGCGCACTTCGGCGGCATGGCTGTCTTGTCCGACGCCTCGAAGGCGGCGATCGCCTCGTCGAAGCGTGGCGCCCTGGGCGCGGCGGTCTGCACGGGATCGGGGCCCGCGCCAACGGTCGTGCAGGCGGCGAGGCCGAGAGCGATGAGGCTGACGAAGGAGCGGGTCTTCATGGTGTTTCCCCGAATGTACTTGGCCACGCTAGCGCGGGCAGGGGGCATCGCCAATGGTTTGGACCGATGGCGGGAAGATCAGACGTCGCGCTTGCGCATTTCGACGTTGATGGCGGCCATCAGGCCTGACACGGCGAGGTCGGCCTTCTGATGTTCCGGATGCTTCGCGGCGTATTTCAGCGAGGCCGCGGTGCGGTCGGCAAGCGCGTCGCTGAGTTCGTTGGTGAGCGCGCGCAGCAGATCGCGGTGAAAGTGTTCGGGGTTCGCGGAGAGGGCGAAATCCCGCAGTGTATCCTCGGCGGCGGCGGCCGTGGCGATTGCGGGGTGCGCCTTACCGTAGTTCCGCTGAAGCTCGATCCGGTCGCGCATGGCGTGGGCAAGCTGTTGTTCCGGCGTTGGCGGCGCCACGGCGACGACAGCTGGCGCCGGCGCCACCAGCGTCTCAGGCAGCACGGCGCAGGCGGTGACGAAGAACAGTCCCGCGCAATAGACCCATCTTGCAGTCAGCGGATTCATGAAAAGACGTCAGCCCGACAGGAAACTTGCCCCACACGAATCGCCGTACCGGAAGCCGCGGCCACAGCCCAGAGGAAATAGCGCCGCACACGGAGGTTTCTCCTAGTGCGCGAATTCGACTCGGGATTTTGCACGATGACCAAGTCGCAATGGTCAGGACGGGGCAGGGCCCGCCCATCGAGCCTAGAATTTCGCCTTGAGGTTCAGGACGAAAGTCCGCGGATGGGTAGGGTGGAAGTGGATGTCCTCTACCGGGTTGGCTTCGCCCTGCAGCTGGCTCTCGTAGAAATAGACCATGTCGTAGTCGTCAGAATCGAGCAGGTTGAGGGCGTCGAGCCCGATCTCGAAGCGCCCGAAGTCCTTGGAGATGCCGGCATTGACCAGAGTGGTGGAGGGCGCGCGGATGGAATTGTCCTCCAGCAACGGGGCGGGGCCGAGATAGCGGACGCGGAGTGAGCCTTCCCACCCATCGCCCGGCAGCCAGGTGACGCCGGCAGCGGCGACGCCTTCGACCGTGTTGGGCACGCGGTCGAGGTTGGACGGCGCATCCTCGAAGCGCGACTGCGAGTAGGCGTAGGAAGCGTCGAAGGCCAGCCAGTCCACCGGGTTCCAGAAGGCTGCGACTTCAAAGCCATGGCGGCGGGTCGGGTCGGACGGTTCGGAAATGCCAGCGTCGCCGACATAGATCAGTTCCGAATCGAACTCGAGCACGAAGGCGGCAGCGGAGAGGTTGAAGGTGGAGTTCGGCTCCCAGCGCACGCCGAATTCGCCGCCGCGGCTTTCGGAGAAAACGGTGGGGGAGTCGACGGGGTCGCCAGAGACCGGATCCACGGTTTGCATAACGCCGATGATGTTGTTGGAGTGGAAGCCGTAGCCTGCGCCGGCATAGACTTCGAGATTGTCGTTGATGGTGTAGGCGACGTTGATTTTCGGGTTCCACTGCACGCCGCTATCGCTGCCGGCATTGGCGGCGACCGGCGTTTCGACTTCGCCGTCGATGTAGTCGGCGCGAAGTCCGATGGTGGTGCGGAAGCGGTCGGTCCAGTGCAGGGTGATATCGCTCCAGACGTCGGCGGACATGACGTCTACCGCGTTTTCGGAGATGGCGGAGGTGCGGACGCGGGCAGTTGTCTTGTAGAGGCTCGATTCATCGAGCCAGTCGAAATGGGTGTCGGCGCCGACGCGGCCTTCGGCTTTGACGCCGAACAGTTCGAAGTCGCGCTTGATCCTGGCGCGCAGGCCGGCGGCGTTGCGATCTTCCACTTGCTCGACCTGATCGCCCAGGACCGGATCGAGGAAGTAGGTGAAGTTGTGGAACAGGTTCAGTTCTGACTTCTGGACGTAGCCGAGCACGCTGGCGTTGTCCCATTCGAGGCCGGCGGAGGCGATGTAGCGGCGGCTTTCCCCACCATTGGTCGGATCGATGAAACCAAAGCGGCCGATGTCGCCTGCCTCGACGGCGCGCAGCGGGATCTGGTCGATGGCGACCCAGTCATTGCTGTAACCGATGAAGCCGAGGCGAAGCTTCGCATTGCCGAGCGGCTGGGTGTATTTGAGATACGCGGTGGTCTTGTTGAGTTCAGCGGGCAGGTCGAACGAGCCGTCGCCGCCTTCATGCGCCACGGCGGCGAGCAGAGTTCCTTCGCCCACATCCCATGAGCCGGCGACTGTGGCGCGGTATTCGCCTTCGCCGTCGATGCGGAGCCCGACGTAGTTGGCGGGGAGTTTGTCGTAGAGAACAAACGAGGCGGAGCCCGCCGACGTGTAGTCGCCGTTTTCGGCGTACTGGATGCCTTTCTTGAATTCGACGCGCTCGACCAGGTCAGCCATCAGGAAGTTGAGATCGAGATAGCCGCTCATGTGCGGGTGCGAGCGCTGGTTGATCGGCACGCCGTCGATGAAGCCGCCGAAGTCCGTGCCGTGGTCGAGGTTGAAGCCGCGGAGGAAGTACTGGTTGGCCTTACCGCCCGAGGAGTGCTCGGTAGCGATCATGCCGGGGATGACTTCCACGAGTTCGGCGGCGCGGCTGATCGGGCGGGTGGAGAGGTCAGCGTAACCGACAATGCCTTCGGAGGCGGACTGGGCGGTCCCGATCTGCTCGATGGCGCGGCCGAAGATGGTGACTGTCTCGCTGCTCTGGGCGGACTGGTCGGGAGCGGATTGGGGCTCGTCGGCGGAAGGGCCGGCCTGGACGGTCTGAGGCGCGTCGGCGGTCTGGGCGAAGGCCGGGGCGAGGGCGCTGAGGACAAGCGCACTTGCCCCGCCCATCAGGTAGCGGGTCCAGGCCTTCATCGGGGAGTTCCTCCAACGCCACTCGCCGTCCATGCGGACGATTCGCCGTTTGCCCGTTTCACGGGTTGTTGGAGGGCTTCTGTCCGGGAAGACCGCGCGCGGACAGGTGAATTACCGTAACAGGCCTCAGTTTCAGGCCGTTACAGGCCTTGTTACAATGTACCGCAGGTTGGGTTTAGCCGACCTTGTCGTGGCTGCCGCCCTTGAGGACGAAGACCCGGTCGCAGTATTTGCACTCGACGAAGTCCTCTTCGGACATGTCGTACCAGACCTTGGGATGGCCCAGCGCGCCGCCGCCGCCATCGCAGGCGACTTTCTTGGTCGTCACCACCATTCGTTCGGGGTGGTCCACATACCAGGACTGGTCGGTCATCCTGTCATAGCCTTTTTCTCGTGACGCACGCCTCTTTGCGAGGCATCCGGGCGGCCCTAGGTATGGGAGCCCGGCGCCCGCCGTCAATGTGGCGCCAGATGCCGAATAGAAGGTTCAGGCGATGCTGAAATCCACCGGGCAGCCGGACTTAGCGATCGAGGCCGTGGGGCTGACCAAGACCTACGCTGCTTCCAAGAAGATGCCAGCCAAGCAGGCGCTCAAGGGCATCGACCTGGCGATTCCGCGAGGTTCAGTGTTCGGGCTGCTGGGGCCGAACGGGGCGGGGAAATCCACCTTCATCAACATTCTCGCGGGGCTGGTGAACAAGACGTCCGGGACGGTGAACATCTGGGGCGTCAACGCCGACAAGCAGCCGCGCGAGAGCCGCGCGGCGCTGGGCGTCGTGCCGCAAGAGATCAACATGGATCCGTTCTTCACCCCCCGCGAGATACTGGAGCTGATGGCGGGGTTCTATGGCGTGCCGTCGAGCGAACGGCGCACGGACGAGATCCTCGACGCGCTCGGGCTGGGCGACAAGAAGCACGCCTATGTGCGCCAGCTTTCGGGCGGCATGAAGCGGCGGCTGATGGTGGCGAAGGCTCTCGTCCACACGCCGCCGATCCTGATTCTCGACGAACCGACCGCGGGCGTCGATGTCGAGCTGCGCCGGTCGCTGTGGGAGTATGTGCGCAAGCTCAACGCCGCCGGAACGACGATCGTACTGACCACCCACTATCTCGAGGAAGCGCAGGAGATGTGCGACACCATCGCCATCATCAATCACGGCGCCGTCGCCGCGTGCGAGCCGACGCCGAACCTGCTGAAGCGACTGAACTACAAGACACTGGTGGTGCGGCCTGATCCGGCGGTGACCGTAATCCCCGCCGCGCTGAGGGATCTCGATCCGGTGCTGCGCAAGGATGGGCAGATCGCGATCACTTATCGCACGGGCGAGCACTCGGTGGAGAAACTCATCGTCCGGCTGCGCGGCGCCAATATCGACATCGGCGATCTTGCGACCGAGGAGCCGGACCTCGAGGACGTGTTCGTGGCGTTGACGAGCGGGTGAGGGGATATGAATGAGCCGAGCTCCGCCGCCCAACGCCCAAGAGTTCGTCACTGTTTCTCACTCGTTCAGGGGCGCTATTGTAAACGCATACGCGCAAGTTGAGTTCATGCTTGCGGACCTTGTCGCGAGGTGCCGGCAACTTCCGGACTACGCGAGCGAGATTTCAAAATTGCCGTACGGCGTCGAAGCGCGTGCGAAAGCCATCAAAAAGCTCTGCGCGATGGCTGGGCCGCTGAACCAGTTCCAAAATGACTTGGTGCCAATCGCCGACAAGCTCCTGGCGCTAGAAGAAGATCGCCACTTCCTTACTCACGGCTTCGCCATTTGCGAGCATGACAAGCAAGGGAATGTCAGATTAGTTTTTCGGAGGTTTGTGCCGCGCTCTGGCGATGAATGGACTCCAGCGCACAGAAATTTCACGCCGGACGAGCTTAAGCACCTACAACAGACCACTACCGTTTTTGTCTCCACCGCGCTTGAAACGTTTCGTCGGGTCCATGTTGAGCTAGGATTTGCTTGAAATGAAATGGAATCTTGCCCAGGTAAACATCGGCCGGTTCATCAAGCCGGTTGAAGACCCGGCAAACGCCGACTTCGTGAATGCGCTAGATCAGGTGAATGCGCTGGCGGACGCCTCGCCAGGGTTCGTCTGGCGGCTGAAGGGTGAGGGGAGCGGCGCCATCGACATCAAGCCTTTTCCCGACCCGCAGATGGCGATCAACATGTCGGTGTGGGAAAGCGTCGAGGCGCTCGCGGCCTTCGTCTATCGCAACATGGATCATCGCGGCGTGATGCGGCGGCGGCGCGAATGGTTCGAGCCGCGCGAAGTCTACATGGCGCTGTGGTGGGTTCCGGCGGGGACATTGCCGACGATCGAGGACGCCAAGGCGAAGCTGGAGCTGCTGGAAAGGCTGGGGCCGACGGCCGACGCCTTCACGTTCAAGCAGCCCTTCCCGGCGCCGAGCGGGCTGGCGGTTGACCCCGTGCTGGACGAGTGCGCTTAACCTGACTGGATGACTTGGCATATCGCGCAGATCAATGTCGCGATCTTCCGCGTGGCGCGGGAGGATCCGGTCAATGCGGATTTCGAGGTGGCGCTCGGTGAGGTGAACGCGCTGGCGGAGGCGTCGCCGGGGTTTGTCTGGAGGATGACGGGCGAGGGGGAGAACGACGATCCGCAGGTCACCGTCAACATGACGGTGTGGGAGTCGATTGATGCGCTGGCGGCGTTTGCCTATCGCAACGCCACGCACCGCGGCGTGATGCGGCGGCGCAAGGAGTGGTTCATCGAGATGCCGGCCTATCTGGCGCTGTGGTGGGTTCCGTCGGGAACGGTTCCGACGCTGAGCGAAGGCAGGGCGAAGCTGGAGCTGATCGGGCGCGTGGGACCGACCGAGGATGCGTTTGATTTCAAGCATCCGTTTCCTATGCCGCATAGGAGGCCACAGGCCTGACTCTGGGGAGCGCCGGGCGCCTGCCCGGCTCTTTCTTACGCCCGGCGAAATCGCGTGGCTTGGCCGGGCAGGCGCCCGGCGCTCCCCCGAACTGCTACCTGCCCATCGCCATGTAGCGCTTCTTTTCAGCCGGGCTGAGCTTCTCGATGGCGTAGCGCAGGGCGACGCGAGGCATCTTTGCGGCGTGCCTGTCGAGGAAGGCGTGTAGGCGAGGGCGGTCGATGCCGATGCAGCGGACGAGCCCGCCGACCGCCTTCTGGATGATCTCTTCCTTTTCGTCGATCAAGAGTTCGCAGACGGCTTCGGTGTCGTCGACGGATTTCTGCTTCATGATGAACCAGAGGCAGGCGTAGAGCGCGGTGCGGCGCTCCCACATGTTCTTCGATTTCGCCAGCTTGCGCAGGATCGTGCGGGGCTTGTCGGCCAGGTACTGGCCGATGACGGGCTTGGCGGCGAGGTCGACCAGGTCCCAGTTGTTGATGCGATCATGGCGGCGGAGATAGAGGTCGTAGAGTTCTTTACGGCGCGCCTCGGTGGTTTTCTTGAGCATGGCCTGCTGGCCCATGATGCTCATCGCGCCGGCGCGGGCTTCGTGAATGTCGGAGTCCATCAGCTTTTCGATTTCGGCTGGGCTCATGTCGACAAAGGATTTGGCGAGCGCGAACAGCTGGCCCATGCGGATGCCGATGAATTTATCGCCGTGGGCGTAATCGCCTTCGCCCGACTTGAAGTAGCCCTGGATCTTCCGGAGTTCGTCGTCGGACTGGTAGGTCATCATCTGCGCGATGAATTTTTTCGCCGTTAGGTCCTTCGCGCCGGCGGCCTTTAGCGGCGCTACGCGAGGCGCTGGTTTCTTCGCTGCAGGTTTCCTGGCCATTTCATCCCCGTGGCTTCGATGTCCGTCTCCGGCTATGAGGCTTCATGGCTGACGCGAAAAAAGACAAGCCGAAAGGTCCCGAATTCAAGGGAAGAGTTCTGATCATCGCCGGATCGGATTCCGGGGGCGGGGCGGGCATACAGGCGGACATCAAGACGGTGACGGTGCTGGGCGGCTATGCGGCGACGGCGATCACGGCGCTGACCATCCAGAACACGCTGGGCGTTTCGGGCATCGTGGCGACGCCGCCCAAGGCGGTGCGGGCGCAGATGGAGGCGGTGCTCAAGGATATCGGCGCGGACGTGCTGAAGACCGGGATGCTGGGCGACAAGCTGCTGGTGGAGACGATCGCGGAGGCGTTCGAGGACCTGGCCGCGGGAATGCCGCGCGTGATCGATCCGGTGATGGTGGCGAGTTCGGGCGACAGCCTGCTGCCGAAGGATGCGGTGGATGCGGTGCGGCGACTGATGGTGCCGGGGGCTGCGCTGGTGACGCCGAATGCGCCGGAGGCGGAGGTACTGACGGGCAAGGCGGTGGATGGGCTCAACGGCCAGCGGCGGGCGGCGGAGAAGTTGCTCGACATGGGCGCGCGGGCGGCGCTGGTGAAGGGCGGGCATGTGCCGGGGGATGTGATCGTCGACGTGCTGGCGACGGAGGCGGGCGAGCATTTCTTCGACGGACCGCGCATCGTGACGAAAGCGACGCACGGGACGGGGTGCACGCTGGCGTCCGGGATTGCGGCGGGGATTGCGCGCGGGCTGAGCCTGCAGGATGCGGTGGCGCTGGCGCGGGCTTATCTGGTCGAGGCGATCAGGCGGGCGCCGGGACTGGGGCAAGGCAACGGGCCGGTCGACCATGGCTGGCCGGCGCGTGACCCGGAGGCGTTCGCGTCGATGTTCGCGAAGTGGAAGCCGAGCTAGCTAGCTGCGATCACCTAATCGAGGCTGGCCGTCCGCACGGAGGGTTCGCCCATCGCCCAGTGGATCTTCATGCTGGCGTTGTCGACGGTCGACTCACGCGGCGCAAAGCGCATCGCTTCGACCGTCTTTTTCGCCGCGCCGCGGAAGACATCCGAAGAGCATTCGCCGACGCGGATGGCGTCCGCTTTGCCGGCAGGGTTTACCGCGAACTTCACTTCACACGAGCCGTCGAGGTTTCGCACGCCCGCGTAGGACGGATAGCGCAGGTCCGCGTGGTCGAGCGGGGCGATATCCGAGCTGAAGGAGACGGTGAAAGGACGGGCGTCCGGAGACGACGGCGTTTGGGCCAAAGCGGTCGGCAAAAGGCTCGCCGCCCCAACCCCTAGAATCGCATGTATCAGTTTCATGACAGTAGTATGACAGACGAATGACATACCGTCATCAGGAAAAGTGTTCGTCGCGCTGCGGCAAAGCAAAATCTGAGAATAGACCGTAATCGTAAGATTAAAGATGTATTGATGGAAGGTCTCGCAAAGTAGAGTGGAAGGAGTGCCTGGCAGTGCGCAGCGCGGCGCAGCAAAACTCATCGACCGATCAGGGATTATCGTTTTCGCGCGCGATGGCGGCGGGATAGATGGCTTGCCTCCACTCACCGGGTATGAACCGCGGAGGCCGCGATGGCCGACTACACATTCTTCCAGATCGATGCATTCGCGGAGCGGCCGATGGCCGGCGGGCCGGCTGGCGTGATGCCGATGGATGCATTTCCAACCGCCGAGGTGATGCAGGCGATCGCGACTGAGAACAATCTCGCCGAGACGGCTTTCATCGTCGCGAAGGGCAAGGGCGTTTGGGACCTGCGCTGGTTCACGCCGGCAGTGGAAGTGCCGCTGTGCGGACATGCGACGCTGGCGAGCGCGCATGCGATCTTCACGCACCTGAAGTTCGACGGGCCGGAGATCGGCTTCGACACGAAGTCGGGGCGGCTGACGGTGAAGCGTCTAGCGGACGGGCGGCTCGAGATGGATTTCCCGGCGGACATACCGAAGCGGATAGATGCGCCGCCGACCCTGGCGGAGGCGCTGGGCGCGAAGCCGAAGGAAGTGTGGGGCGGGCAGTACCTGTTAGTCGTGTTCGAGAGCGCCGCTCAGATTCGCGCGCTCAAGCCGGACATGGCGAAGATCGCGGCGCTCGGCGGCAAACGCATGGATGTGTGCTGCGTTGCGCCGGGCGACTCTTCTGGTCCTTTTGGGGGATACGACGTGATCTCGCGCTTCTTCGCGCCGGCGGATGGCATTCCGGAGGATCCGGCGACGGGATCGGCGCACTGCATGATCGGGCCGTTCTTTTCCGAGCGGCTGGGCAAGGCGGAGCTGAAATGCTTCCAGGCCTATCCGGGCCGCGGCGCAGATGTCGGCACGCGGATGGCGGGCGATCGCGTGAAGCTGATCGGCCGGGCGCGTACGGTGATCGAGGGTGTTTTTTACGCCTGATTTGCCGCACTAACTCAGGTTACGCGCGCGGAACCATGAGTGGTTCGTAACGTTTGTTGGCCGAGACGGACGTGTTTCAGCCAGAGGACAAGACCCATGAACAAGAATCAGGTGAAGGGCGCGGCCAAGGAAGCGGCCGGCGTCGTGCAGAAGGAATTCGGCAAGGCTGTGGATTCGCCCAAGCACGCGATCGAGGGCACAGCCAAGGAAGTTGTCGGCAAGACGCAGAAGGCGGCCGGCAACATGCAGGAAGACGCAAAGAAGGTCCGCAAGGACGCCAACCGTGAAGCTGAAAAGCGCGGCTGGTAGTTTCTTCCCACTGACAACGCACTGACATTGCGACGAGGCCCGGAGCTTGCTCCGGGCCTTTTCATTGCGGCTTTTGTCTATTGTTACCCAGCATTGCGTCGCTTCGCTTTGCGTGGGGCGGAAAACTCCTCTAGCAGGCACGCGACAGTGAAGCGGGAGGCGTTGCGTGGAGACGGCGGAGGAGACGAAAGCTGCTCCGCGCTTTTCCGCGCCGACCGGCCACTCTTTTTTTCGTGCGCCGACCGGCGCGGCGCTGAACTGGACGCTGCTTCTCGTTCTTGTGGTGATCTGGGGCTCGACCTTTGCGGGCATCCGCATCGGCGTCGAGACGATCGATCCGGCCTGGCTGGTGACTGGGCGGCTGCTCGGCGCTTCGGCCTTCCTGGCGATCTGGATACTGGGCTCGCGGGTGCTGAACCGGCGCGTGCGGGCGGATGGATCGGCGCCAGTGTCGATGAAGGCCATCGGATGGTTCTGCTTCATCGGCGTGACGGCGACGGCCGTGCCTTTTGTTCTCTACGCCACCGCGGCGCAGACGACCGGATCGGCCGTGCTGGCGATCTGCAATGGCGCAACGCCGTTCGGGACAGCGATCCTCGCGCACTTCTTCGTCGGCGACCGGCTAAGCGGGCGGCGCGTTGCAGGAGTGATGCTGGGGTTCCTGGGGCTTGTCGTGCTGGTGCTGCCTGAGTTCGGCGAGGAGGCGGGCGGCACCCTGACCGGAATACTGCTCGCGATCGGCGGGGCGCTGCTCTACTCGGTGGGCAATGTCGGTACGCGCCGGGCGCCGCGCGTGGAGCCGGCGATGTCGAGCTTCATCATCGTGTTCTCGGCGGGACTTTCTACCCTGGCGCTTGCCTTGCTGACGTCGCCGTTTCCGACAGAGGCGAGCACGGCGTCGATGATCGCCATGGTGATGCTGGCGCTGCTGCCGACGGCCCTGGCGATGTTCCTCTATGTCTGGCTGATCCAACGGGCAGGCGCCGTGTTCGTGTCGTTCACAACCTACATGTCGCCGCTGTGGGCGACGGCGCTGGGTGTTCTGTTCCTCAATGAGGAGCTGCACTGGTCGATGGTGGGTGCGCTGGCGCTGATCCTAGTGGGCGTCGCGGTGGCGAACCGGCCGGCGAAGAAGGTCAGCCCAGCCATTTGACGAGAGCGCGTTCGCCGTTGGGCGTGAAGTAAACGACGCGCGTGCCTTTCTCGCGGCGAGCCCAGTTGCGCGCGGCGATCCGGTCAAACAGGGCCTCGCCAAGACTGCCTGCCAGATGATGACGGCGCTCACTCCAGTCGAGGCAGGGACGGCAGAGCGGGCGGCGGAGGTTTTCGAGCGCGGGAATATCGACGCCAAAATCGATGAGCGCACGCCGGCCGGAGGGCGTGAGACTGAGCCCGTCATCCGGTTTGAACCAGCGGCGCGCGACCATGCCGTTGAGAAGCGCCACGCCCATCTCGCCGGCGAGGTGGCCGTAGCAGACGCGGGCGTGGCGCAACGCCGGGTCCTTCGGGCCGGTGCGGGTGCGCGAAAGGCCTCGTGTGCTGGCGAGACCCATCAGCGTCTCAAGGGCGTGGCCGACATCCTGATCGGCGAGGCGGAAGTAGCGGTGACGGCCTTGCGATTCGAAGGCGAGAAGGCCGCCCTCGCTGAGGCGCGCGAGGTGGGAGGAGGCAGTCTGCTTGGTGACGCCGGCTTCGGCGGCAAGTTCGCTGGCGGTGAGGGCGCGCCCGTCGATGAGGGCGGCCAGCATGTTGGCGCGCGCAGGATCGCCGATCAGCGCAGCGATGCGGGCGATGTCGGGGCCTTCCTTCATGACGTGAGCCTAGCCTCAAGCGCGGGCATGATGGTTCGAGCGGGATCGTACCATGGGTGTGGCTGGCAGCGGTAGAGAGGGCGGAGAAGGAGACGCCCATGATCACGTGTTTCATCCGCTACGAGATCGACCCTTTCAAACGCGAGCAGTTCGAGGCCTATGCGCGCAACTGGGGCCAGGCGATTCCGCGAAACGGGGCAGACCTGATCGGATACTTCGCGCCGCACGAGGGGTCGCTGACGACGGCCTATGGCGTCTACAACATTCCGTCGCTGGCGGATTACGAGGGGTATCGCGCGCGGCTGAAGGCGGATCCGCTGGGCCGGGAGAATTTCGAGTTCGCTAAACGCGAGCAGTTCATTCTCAAGGAAGACCGCATCTTCGTTTCGCTGGTGTCGGGCCCACATGGGGAGTTGCGGCGGTGATCGCCGTCATCTTCGAGGTGGAGCCGGGGGAAGGGCGGGCCGGGGATTATCTCGACATCGCTGCTGACCTCCGGCCGCTGCTCGACGGGATCGACGGGTTCATCTCGATCGAACGGTTCGAGAGCCTGGCGCAGAAGGGAAAATATCTCTCGCTGTCGTTCTGGCGGGACGAGGCGGCGGTGAAGGCATGGCGCAATCTTGGACCGCATCGCGCGGCCCACACGGCAGGACGGGCCGAGATATTCCGCGATTACAGGCTGCGTATTGCCGAGGTCCTGCGCGACTACGGCATGAATGAGCGCGCTCATGCGCCTGTGGACAGCAGGGCTATTCATGAGAGTGAGAGGTCTTAATTGACGTGAAACCGGTTCGGGAGCATATCCGCCCCGGGCCAGTCGCCCCCAACGGCGACCAGCCCATCTGTAAGGATGGGAGACATCGCAATGACTACCGCCGCCAAACCGGCAGTGCGCCCTGATCGCGCACACTTTTCTTCCGGCCCATGCGCCAAGCGCCCAGGCTGGAGCCCCGACAACCTGAAGCTGGAATCGCTGGGACGGTCGCACCGTTCGAAGCTCGGCAAGGCGCGTCTGAAGCTCGCGATCGACAAGACGCGGGCTGTTCTGAAGATCCCTGCGGACTATCGCATCGGCATCATGCCGGGCTCGGACACGGGCGCGATCGAGGCTGCTTTCTGGTCGATGCTGGGCGCGCGTCCTGTGGACGTGTTCGCGTTCGAGAGCTTCGGCGAGGACTGGGTCACCGACATCACCAAGCAGCTCAAGGTCGATGCGACGACGCACAAGGCTGGTTACGGCGCACTGCCGGACCTGTCGAAGGCTCGCAAGGATGCGGACATCGTATTCACCTGGAACGGCACGACATCAGGCGTGAAGGTTCCGAATGCGGACTGGATCGCGGCGGATCGCGAGGGGCTCACCTTCTGCGACGCGACGTCGGCCGTGTTCGCCATGGCGATCGACTGGGCGAAGATCGATGTGCTGACCTACTCCTGGCAGAAGGTGCTGGGTGGGGAGGGCGCGCACGGGATTCTGGTGCTCAGCCCGCGCGCCATCGAACGTCTGAAGACCTACACGCCGAAATGGCCGATGCCGAAACTGTTCCGCATGGCGAAGGGCGGAGCGGTGACGGAAGGCATCTTCGAAGGCGAGACGATCAACACGCCGTCCATGCTGGCGGTCGAGGACTATCTCGATGCGCTGGGCTGGGTCGAAGGGCTGGGCGGGGTCGAGGCGCTGTACAAGCGGTCGGATGCCAACCTTGCGGTGCTGGCGAAGTGGGTTGCGAAGACGCCGTGGGTGGAATTCCTCGCGGCCGATCCGAAGACCCGTTCCAACACGTCGGTGACGTTCTCGATCGTCGATCCGCGTGTGACCAGGCTCGATGAAAAAGGCCAGCAGGAGTTCGTGAAGAAGTTCACCGGGCTTCTCGAGAAAGAGAATGCGGCCTACGACATCGGCGGCTACAAGGCGGCGCCTCCGGGCCTGCGCATCTGGTGCGGGGCAACGGTGGAAGCGGCCGATCTCGAGAAGCTGACGCCATGGCTCGACTGGGCGTTCGCAGAGACCGCGAAAGAGCTTTCGTAAAACCCGAAGAGCGTGGAGGTCGCCATGGCGACTGAAACCAGCAACTCGATCCGTGCCTGGGGCGATGAGACGTTCGGCAAGGTCGCAGACCTTTCCGCGCTTGTCGCGCGCGCGCGGCGCGAACTCGACGAGCTTGAGCAGGCGATCAAGGCCAATGACAAGCCGGAGATCGGCAGGGAGGCGGCCGATGTCGTCATCCTGCTGCATCGTCTGGTTGCGCTGGCGGGGATGGAGCTCTCCGAGCAGGTCGACGCCAAGATGGCGGTGAACCGTGCACGCGCATGGAAGGCGGCGGGAGACGGGACGGGGGGCCATGTCTGACGTGACGCTGCGCCCAGCCACCCTTGCCGATGTCCCCACGTTCGACCGCTGGGATCGCGAACCGCATGTGATTTCCGCCACGAGCGATGATCCCGACGCGGAGAAAGCGTTCGAGGACGCCTACTGGCCCGACGAGATCGCGATGCAGGACGAGTACTATCAGTACTTCATCGCGGAACTCACTTTGTCTGGTGGTGGGAGCAGGCCGGTCGGCGCGATGCAGATCATCGATCCGCACAAGGAGAAGACGCACTACTGGGGCGAGATCGAGCGCGACCTGCGGGCCGTCGACATCTGGATCGGCGACGAGGCCGATCTCGGCGGGGGCTATGGCGAGCAAATGATGCGGCTGGCTTTCCGGCTCTGCTTTGCCGAACCGACGGTCACCGCGATTGTGATCGATCCGCTGAATTCCAACGCCCGGGCGCACAAATTCTATCAGCGCCTCGGTTTCAAACCCACGCATCGCCAGACGTTCGGCGATGACGACTGCCTCGTTCACAAGCTGACGCGCGCCGACTGGCGCAAACTGTTTCCAGGAGACTGATCCCCAATGACCAACAAGGTGAAAGTTCTTATCGCCGACGATCTCGCGCCGGGCGCCGCTGACATCTTCCGCAATCGCGGGATCGAGGTGGATTTCAAGGTCGGGCTCAAGAAGGACGAGCTGATCAAGATCATCGGCCAGTATGACGGCCTTGCCGTGCGCTCGGCGTGCAAGCCGGACAAGGATGTGATCGCGGCGGGGACGAAGCTGAAGGTGATCGGGCGCGCGGGCATCGGCGTCGACAATGTCGACGTGAAGGCGGCGACGGCCAAGGGGGTCGTGGTGATGAACACGCCGTTCGGCAACGCTATCACGACCGCGGAGCACGCCATCGCCATGATGTTCGCGGCGGCGCGGCAGATTCCGTCCGCCTCCTCGCGCACACAGGCCGGCGAGTGGCCGAAGAAGGATTACATCGGCATCGAGCTGTTCGCGAAGACGCTGGGCCTGATCGGCGCCGGGAATATCGGCTCGATCGTGGCTGACCGGGCGCTGGGCCTGAAAATGAAGGTGGTCGCGTACGATCCCTTCCTGTCGGCCGAGCGGGCGATGCAGATCGGCGTCGAGAAAGTGGAGCTCGACGAGCTTCTGGCGCGGGCGGACATCATCACGCTGCACACGCCGCTGACCGACCAGACGAAGAACATCCTGTCGAAGGAGAACATCGCCAAGATGAAGCCGGGCGTGATCCTGGTCAACTGCGCGCGCGGCGGTCTTGCCGACGAGGCGGCGGTGCGGGCGGCGCTGGACAGCGGCCATATCGGGGCCGCGGCGTTCGACGTGTTCGGCGAGGAGCCGGCGAAGACCAACGTGCTGTTCGGCGCGAAGAATTTTATTGCGACGCCGCACCTGGGCGCCTCGACCGTGGAGGCGCAGGACAATGTAGCGTTCCAGGTGGCCGAGCAGATGGCGGATTACTTGCTGACGGGCGCGGTGACCAACGCGCTCAACATGCCGAGCGTGACGGCGGAGGAAGCTCCGCGCCTGAAGCCGTTCGTGGCGCTGGCCGAGAAGCTGGGGCAGTTTGCGGGGCAGGTTGCCGACGGCGGGCTGTCGGAAGTCGAGATTGAGTACGAGGGCCATGTGGCGCAGATCAACCGCAAGCCGCTGACGTCGGCGGCGCTGGCGGGCCTGCTGCGTCCGTTCCTTGCCGAAGTGAACATGGTCTCGGCGCCGGCCATCCTGCAGGAGCGCGGCGGCTCGCTGAAGGAATCCAAGAGCGACGCCAGCCCGATCTATGACAGCCTGATCCGCATCAAGGTGAAGGTGGAAGGCAAGTGGCGCTCGGTCGCCGGCGCCATCGTGGGCGGCCAGCCGCGCATCGTCGAGGTGAAGGGCATGAAGCTGGAGGCCGATTTCCAGCCCTACATGCTGTTCGTCAACAACTCGGACAAGCCGGGCTTCATCGGCGCCATGGCGGGCCTGCTGGGCGAGGCGAAGGTGAACATCGCGACGTTCAATCTGGGCCGTGAGGCAGCGGGCGGCGACGCGATCGCCATCGTCGGCGTCGACCAGGATGTACCGGCGAATACGCTGGATGCGATCCAGGCGCTGCCGCAGGTGCGGTATGTGAAGGTGCTGAAGTTCTAGGTCTGGCCTCGGTCCGGCGGCGCAGCTAGTCTGCGCCGCATGATCCGGCGGCTTCTCTTGTGTGTGCTGGCGGCGGCGGCGATTGCCGGCGCTTCGGCGCAGACATCGCCTTCGGCAAATGCGCCGACCGGCCCGCTGATGTACTATGCCGGACAGCCGGGGCGGCTGACGCAGGATCGCGATGCGCTGGGCGGCAATCCGTTTGCGAGTGCGCTGGTCGAGGTGCTGAAGCGGGAGCCGCGGACGCTGGTGGATTTCACGGCGCTGTTGTCGGCGGCGAATGCGCGGCACAGCGGCGGCTGGCAACAGATGCAGTTTCCCAAGAAGCTTCCTTTTTGGAGGCTGGACGATCCAAGCAAGAAGCGCGTGGCGCTGATCCTGATCAACGCCGACTATTCGAAATCGGCAGGCGTCTATTCGCTGCCGGGCGCGGCGTTGGACGCCAGGCGCGTACCCGAGGCGCTGAAGGCGGCGGGGTTCGAGACGATGCTGGTGCTGGACAATGACGCGGCTGCGGCGCGCAAGGCGATCACGGAGTTTTCGGCGAAGTCTGCGGACGCGGATGCATCACTGATCTATGTCGGCGGGCACGGCATCCAGCACAAGCGACTGGTCTACTGGATGATGGGGGATTATCCGGAACAGGATGAGAAGTGGCTGCCTACGCATGCGATCTCGCTGGACGAGATCGGCAAAGCAGGGCAGGCGCGGAGCGTGAATCTTGTTCTCTACGCCAGCTGCAGGGATGATCCGTTTCTCAAATGATTGATGCTGAATTTGCGAGAGACTTTGCCCGCGACTGGGTGAAGGCGTGGAATGACCATGATCTCGAAGCGATCCTGTCGCACTATGCAGAGGATGTGGTGTTCCACTCTCCGCGCATCCGGATGGTGACGGGGCGCGAGCTGGACAGCGTGAGCGGCAAGGCGGAGCTGCGAGCGTACTGGGGCACGGCTCTGAGCCGGCTACGCGACCTTTTCTTCGAGATCGATCAGGTGCTGCCGGGGTCGGATGCGCTGACCATCCTCTATACCAACGAGCGCTCGCAATATGTGGCGGAGACGTTCGTGTTCGGGAAGGATGGCAAGGTGGTGCGCTCGATCTCGGCTTACGCCTGACGGCCTTCTAGAAAATTCTGTAGTCGCCTGTTGACCCTCACGCCTCGTGAGGGTGCAAGACCCGTGTCCTGCGGAAAGGCATGGAAGAAAGACTGGCGACATGAAGGCCCTGACAGTCAAACAGCTTGCGGCGATTTCGGGCGTAACCGTCCGGACGCTGCACCACTATGACGAGATCGGCCTGCTGAAGCCTGCCTATGTCGGCGAGAACGGCTATCGGTACTACGAGCGCGAACAGCTTCTGCGTCTGCAGCAGATCCTGTTCCACCGCGAGTTCGGCATTCCTCTGAACGAGATCGCGGAGCTGCTCGAATTGGACGGCGAGGACCAGGTCGGTCTCCTGCTGCGCCATCGCGAGAAGCTCGAAGCCGAAGCCAGGCGCTATGCCGACCTTATCGAGACGATCGACCGCACGATCGCTGGCTTGCAAGGACAGGACGAGATGAAGAACGCGGATCTCTACAAGGGCTTCTCGGCGGAGAAGCAGGACGAATACGAGGCCTGGCTGGTCGAGCGCTATGGCGATCGCATGAAGGACGACATTGCCCGCACGAAGAAGGCCATGGCGAAGATGAGCGAGGCCGAGCAGAAGGCGGCGATGCAGGAGTTGCACGACGTCGAGCAGGCGCTGGCGGAAGGGTTGCGGCGAGGCGTCGACCCAGCGTCGGATGCGGTCGAGCGGATGATCGCGCGGCATCGCGCCTGGGTTGCGGCGGCGTGGGATAGGCCGTGCACGGCGGAGGCATATTCAGGACTGGCGGACCTTTATCTGTCGCATCCTGATTTCGTGAAGCGGTACGAGACGATCGAGCCGGGCTTTACCGACTATCTCACCACGGCGATGAAGGCGCATGCGGCGAGGCAGGCCTAGGCTTTGCGTTCCATCGTTTCGAGATTCCATTCGACTTCCTTGAAAGCTGCTCGGGTTTCCGGTCGGACGGGATAGCCGCCGACGTCCTGTTCCGAGTCTATGATCTTGCCCGTGCCGTTCTTAACGTCGGCGACGATGCGGGCATCGATGGGGTCACGATCCCACGGGCGCGCTCCGCACGCCGCGAGCGTGTCGATCATCTCGGGGATTAGATCGACAGGCGTGATGTCGGGCCGATCGACCACCTTCGCCTTCTTCGAGCCGAAGGTTCCGAATTCCGCAAGCCGGGCGCCCTTTGCGTCGACCGCGTGGTTGTTCGCCATGGCGAGGCGAAGGTCGCCTTCGCCGCCCAGCATGAAGGCGGCGGCCTTCGGGTCGGTCGAGGGACCTGCCATGAAGATGTTTCCGGTGATCGTGAGGTCTCCTTGCTGCCACGGGTGATCACCCCACTCGTTTTCGTGCAGGTTGTAGTGGGCGAAGCGTTTTCCCGGATTGTAAACCACGCAGCGGTTCATCACGCCCTGCGCGCCGCCCTTGAACAGGATGTTGCGCTCCATGTTGTGCGCGTAGAGCGATTGTTCGATCACCGCGTTGCGGACGTTGTCGTGGAATAGTGAGCCTTTTGAATGCTCGCCTTTGGAATGTGTCGAGTTGGAAAGGCCCTCGGCCACGATGTTGCGGCGGAAAAGGATGTTTGAGGATGTGCCGTCACGCCAGTCAGCGGCGGTTGCGCCTTTCTCGCCGACGCCGAACCGGGGTCCGGAGGCGGAGAGGCCCTCGTCGGTGGCCCAGGTGATCGAGCAGTTCTCGACCACGATGCTGTCGGCGGCGTAGGCGCTGATGCCGTCGCACTCCCAGCCGGATTTTTTTGCCTGGCCCGCTTCGCCTGGGCGGACGGCGATGTGCTGTATGAGGGCGTCTGGCCCACGCAGGCTGATGCCGCCGCGGATGAAAGTGATGCCAGGCGCGGGCGCGGTCTGGCCGGCGATGGTGATGTTGGGTTCGTCGATGCGCAGCGTCTTCATGTTGAGGTCGATGACACCGCCGACTTCGAAGACGACGATGCGCTTGCCCCTGGCCTTGATCGCCTCGGTGATCGAACCCGGTCCGTCCGGCCTCAGCGTGATGACGCGGATGATGCGACCGCCGGCGCCGCCGACAGTGAAGGCGTCGACCCCTTGGGGGTTTGCGCGTGGCGCCAATGCGAGCGCGGCGGCGCCCACGAGTAGAGTGCGGCGGCGGATGATCATGTTCCCCTCGCTTTGGCCGAAGCGTCGAGGACGGAGGGGTCCTTCGGCGTCATGTCGTCGAGATTCCATTTCGAGGTGTCAAAGGCGCGGTGAGTCGTGGCTTGCACGGGATAGCCGCCGACTTCAGTTTCGTTGTCGATGATTTCGCCGCGCGATTCCGCCACGTCGGCAAGCAAACGCACGTCGTGGGCGTCGCGGTCCCAGGGTCTGGCGCCGGCGGTCGTGAGGACATGGGTTTCGACCTCGGCTGCGGGCATCGCTTTCAGGCCCGCGGGCCAGTCGAGCGGAGCGTTGTGGCGGATGATCTTTGCAGGGCCGGCTTCGTAGCTGCCGAGCTCGGGCAGGGGCACGCCCCATTTGTCGACCATGATGTTGTCGCGGCCGTAATAGTCGAGATCGCCTATGCCGCCGATCATCAGGAAGGGTAGGCCGGGAGCAGTGTCGAAGCCGCCGCGCAGCGCGTTGCCCACGGCCGTCATCTGGCCGTTGACCGGTGTGTAGCCTGCCCACTCGTTGGCCATCAGGTTGTAGTGCAGCGCCTTCCAGCCGGGATTATAGATCAGGTTGTTGACGACCGTGCCGTGGACGCCGCCCTTGAAAAGCGGATTGCGCTCCATGTTGTGAGCGTAGAGGTTGCCGACGATCAGGATGTTCGTCGCGTTGTCGTGGATCAACGAGCCTTTAGAGTGTTCGCCTTTCGCATGCGTGGCGACGGCGAGGCTTTCCGCGATGATGTTGTTGGAGAAGGTGATGTCGTGCGATGCGCCGACGCGCCATTCCCTCACAGTGGGCCCGGTGAAGCGGTTGCCGGAGGCGGAGAGGTTTTCGTCCGTGCCCCAGGTGAGTGAGCAATGGTCGACGATGATGTTGTAGGCGCCGCCCTGGGTAGAGATGGAATCGAAGTCTGGGCCCTTGCGGTAGGAGCCACCCGCCATGCCGGGACGGACACGGATGTGCTGAACGACGACATCATGCGTGCCGAGGTCCATGCCGCCGCGAATGAGTGAAATGCCGGGTGAGGGTGCGGTCTGGCCGGCGATTGTCACGAAAGGTTCGCGCACGGTAAGCGTCCTGGCGCCGAGATCTATGACGCCGCCGACTTCGAACACGATGATGCGCGGGCCTTTGGCTTCGACTGCTGCGCGTAACGAGCCTGGGCCTTGCGCGTCGAGATTTGTGACGCGAATGATCTCGCCGCCGCGGCCGCCTTTCGTCTGCGCCGCCCAGCCGAGCGCGCCGGGGAAGGCTAGCGGTCCGGAGGGCGCCTCGGCAGCCTGCGGCGATGGGACCGGGGAGTCGGGAAGGGCCGAGCAGGCGGCAAAAAGCAACGCGGAAACAGCGGTCCAGAGCGGTCGTGAAGACCCTCCTTCCAGCATCTGTCCTGGCATCGGATTCCTCCCCTGCATTTTGCGCAGGTGTTTGTTTAGACTAGAATTGACACCGGTTTCCTTCGCGCGCAACCTAGCACCTGATTTCATCGTTTCAGGGAGCGGACGGCAAGCTTTTGCTGGTCCGTTGTGCCGTCCATGACCCAGCCCGCAGTGCGCAGCGATGCGAAGCCGCCGGAAATCGCCGCGCGGCTGGTATCTGCGCGGCTGGATGCGCGGTCGCTGCAGGCGTTTCCGGGCGTGCAACCGGCGACGCTGGAGCAGGGCTACCTGGTGCAGGAGATGGCGATCCATCTGTGGCCCGACACGATTGCGGGATGGAAAATCGGGCTGGTGCCGCCGCCTCTGCGGGAAAAGCTGGGATCGGACCGCGTGGCGGGGCCGATCTTTTTGCGCGGCGTCCGCGAGGCGTCGGGCGGCGTGGTGGAGTTTCCAGTGTTCGACGGCGGCTTCGCTGCGGTGGAGGCAGAGTACGTCTTCCGCATGGGGCGCGATGCGCCTGAAGGCAAGGTGAACTGGACGGACGATGAGGCTGCTGCTCTTGTGGCCGCACTGCATATCGGCGTCGAGACGGCGGGCTCGCCCATGAGCTTCATCAATGACCTGGGACCGACGGTGGTTGCCTCCGACTTCGGCAACAATGCCGGGCTGATCCTTGGCGGCGAGGTGAAGGACTGGCGCGCGCGGCTGAAGGACCTGCGAGCGAAGACGGAGATCGAAGGCAAGACGGTGGGCGAGGGCGCCGTGATGGGCCTGCCGGGCGGGCCGATAGCCGGGCTGCGTTTTCTGCTGGCGCACCTGGCGGAACGGAACCGGCCGCTGAAGGCTGGGCAGTATGTGTCCTCTGGCGCTGTGACGGGCGTGCACGACATTGTCGACGGGCAGAGCGCCACGCTGAGCTTTGGTGGCGATGGCGAGATCCTGTGCCGAGCCGTGCGCGCCAAGGCTGTGGGCGCGAAATGATTTCCCGCCGCGCAGCTCTTGCAACGCTTGCGGCTGCGACGGGCCTTGCAGCGTGTTCCAAAGGCGAAGCGGGTTTGCTGACCGAGGCGGACGTCCATCGCGCCGGCTATCCGACCGTCGAAGCTGTGAAGTGGATGGGCGCGGAACTCACGAAAGCAACCGATGGGCGGCTGCGGTTGAAACAGTATCCCTCGGGCCAGCTTGGTGCGGAGGACGATTCCATCGGGCTGGCGCGGTTCGGCGCGGTAGATTTCGCGCGGGTGAATTTCGCGGCGGTCAACAATCTGGTGCCCGAGACGCGGGTGCTGTGCCTGCCGTTCACGATCGATTCGATGGAGCACCTGCACCGGGCGGTCGATTCCGATATAGGCGCGGAGATTCGCGCGGCGTTCGATCGCGTAGGGCTGATCGGGCTGGCGATCTACGATGCGGGTGCTCGGTGTTTTTACAATGTGCGCAAGCCGATCGTTGAGCCGGGCGACCTGAAGGGACTCAAGATTCGCTCGCCCATGTCGGATGTGTTCCTGCGCTCCTTTGCGGTGATGGGAGCCAACCCGACGCCGCTGGCGGTGAACGGCGTGTTCCAGGCACTGTCGACACACCTGATCGATGGCGCGGAGAACAACTGGCCGACGTTTGAATCGGCGAGCCATTACGAGATGGCGACCTACTGGTCTGAGACGCGGCACAGCTATTCGCCGGAAATCCTGACGATGTCGAAGGAGCGGTTCCTTGCGATGTCGACGACGGACCAGGAGCTGATCCGCGACGCGGCGGCGCGCTCGGTGCCGGTGATGCGCGAGAACTGGGCAGCATTCTCGGAATCCAGCAAGGCGAAAGTTCTCAAGGCCGGGATCAAGGCGAACGACGCCGACATTCCGGCGTTCCGCGCCTCGGTCGCAGACCTGCTGGAGCGCGAAACGGAAACGCCGGTGCTGGCGTCGCTGTACACGCGCGTGCGGAATTTATCGGGGTGACGGGATCATGAGCGACGAGACCGGGCAAACCGGCGAGATAGGGGGGAAAGGCATACTGGACCGGTTGGAGCAGGCCGCGCTGGTGTTCGCCGCCGCAACTCTTGTCGCCGTTGTCGCCGTGCAGGCCTGGCAGGTGTTTGCGCGCTATGTGCTGAACGACAGTCCAAGCTGGACCGAGCCGCTGGCGCTGGTTTTCATTGCCAACACGGCGATGCTGGGCGCCGCGGTAGGCGTGCGGCGCGAGACGCATTTCAGCTTTCCGCTGCTGGCGGATTCCGCGCCCTGGCCGGTGAGGCAGACATGCCGGGCGCTGGCGCGGTTGGCGATGCTGGGGCTCGGGGCGGGCCTGGGCTGGTTCGGTTTCATACTGATGGCGGATGCGTCGAGTGTCGCCATGGCGGGAGCGCCCTTGCCGGTGGGATTGCGCTTTGCGCCCGTGTCGTGGGGCGGCGCGCTGATCACGCTGTTTGCGCTGGAGCGGTTGATCCGCGGATTAAGCGAGAAGCGCGAGGATGCGGCGCCAACTTCCGTTCAGGCGGAGGCGGCCTGACCATGGAACTCGGAATTCTCTTTGGCGTGTTCGCTTTCCTGCTGCTGATCGGCACGCCGGTTGCGGCGGCTCTCGCTGTATCGACATTGGTAGCGGCGCTGGCGCTGGGGCTTCCGGAGATTGCTCTGGTGCAGCAGATGACGGCGAACCTGTCGTCGGTGTCGCTGCTGGCGATTCCGCTGTTCATATTCGCCGGCGAGCTAATGCTGCGCGGCGGAATTTCGGAGCGGATTATCGCACTTGCCGCTGCATTGGTTGGGCGTCTGCGCGGCGGGCTAGGCCAGGTGAGCGTCGTCGCCTCGACGCTGTTCGGCGGCGTGTCTGGGTCTGCGATCGCGGACGTTTCCGCCGTGGGCGGCGCGATCATCCCGCAGATGATCGAGCGCGGCTATCAGCGGGACTATGCTGTCAACGTGACGATCTCGGCGGCGCTGGTGGCGTTGCTAGTGCCGCCGTCGCACAACATGATCCTCTATTCGGCGGCGGCGGGCGGCGGAATTTCGATCACGGATCTCTTCCTGGCCGGCATCTTTCCGGCGCTGATGCTGGCTGTCGCCATCATGGTGACCGCCTACATCGTGGCGCGCCAGCGCGGCTATGCGGCGGAGCCCTTCCCAGGCTTCGGTGCGATTCTGCGAAGGCTGGTGGCGGCGATACCGGGGCTTCTGCTTGTCGGCATCATCTTCTTCGGCATCAAGAGCGGCATCTTCACCGCGATCGAGAGCGCTACGGTCGCCGTCATCTATGCGGTGCTGATCACCGTGCTGGTCTATCGTAAGTTGAAATGGCCGGACTTCCTGCATGCGATCTCGGGTGCGGTGCAGTCGACGGGGCGCATTCTCTTCGTCATAGGAGCGGCGGGGGCGTTCGGCTGGCTGATGGCTTACCTGCAGGCGCCGGCGCAGGCGGTCGATCTGATGCAGTCCATCGCGCATGACAGGACGACGGTTCTGATCCTGATGGTGCTGGCGCTGCTGGTGTTGGGTACGTTCATGGACATGGCGCCGCTGGTGATCATCGCGACGCCGATCTTCCTGCCGGTGGCGCGGGCCTACGAGGTCAGCCCGGTGCATTTTGGAGTGATCATGATCCTCTCGTGCGGCATCGGCCTGCTGACGCCGCCCGTGGGTTCGGTGCTGTTCATCGGCGCGGCGATCGGAAAGATCGACGTGGCGAAGACGGTCAAAGGGCTGTGGCCATTCTACATCGCGATGTTGGCGGTGTTGATGACGGTCGTGCTGTGGCCGCCACTCTCGCTGAGCCTGCCGCAATGGGCCAAATGATCCAGCGCCGGACTTTTCTCTGCGCGAGCGTTGCGATGCTGGCGGCGTGAGCGACGGGGCCGGGGGCGGGCGGGATTTCTGTCGAGACGTTCGACGTGTGGCCAGGTGATCCGCCAGGCGACGAGGGCGTGACGGCGACGGAAGAGATCATTGAGCGGTCGAAGGATCCCGCGGTTCGCGACCGCGCCGTGCTTCACGTGCGCAAGCCGACGCTGAAGGTGTTTCGCCCGGCGAAGCCGGATGGATCGGCGGTGCTGGTTCTGCCGGGCGGGGGATACCAGCGTGTCGTGCTCGACAAGGAGGGCGACGAGACGGCGATGCGCCTCGCGCGGGCTGGCGTCACGGCGGCGGTGCTGGTCTATCGCCTGCCGGAGGATGGCTGGGAGGCGGGACGCGATGCGCCGCTGCAGGATGCGCAGAGGGCGATGCGGCTGCTGCGTTCTGATCGCGTGGCGACGAGCCTGGATGCGAAGCGGATAGGCGTGCTCGGCTTTTCAGCGGGCGGGCATCTTGCGGCGGCCCTGGCACTGGATGGCGCGCGTCGGACCTATGGCGATGTCGATGCAGCGGATGTGACGTCGGCTCGACCGGATTTCGCGGCGCTGATCTATGCGGCCTATCTGGGTGGCGCGGGTTCGCCCGCACTGTTGAGAGGAACGGGCGCGGCGCGTGACCTGATCGCCGCGGTGGATCGCGACACGCAGCCTATCTTCCTGCTGCATGCGGCGGACGATACAACAGTTCCGGTCGAAAGTTCGGTAAGGATGTATCAGGCGCTGAAAGCCGCCGGTGTGCCGGCTGAGCTGCACGTGTTTCCCGAAGGTGGCCATGGGTTCGGCATTGCACGCGCGGCGGGCAAGCCGGTGGAAGTTTGGCCGGACTTGTTCCTGCGCTGGGGCCGGGCGCGCGGGATGTTCCGCTAGCGGCGCGTGCGTGGCGGGCGCTTCATGCGGGCGGCGGCGATGCGCAGCGGCGCTTTCTTCGAGGCGGCCGCAGGCTTTTTCTTCGTGGCGGGTTTCTTTCGGGTGCGGGAAGCTTTCGTCTTTGCCGGCGCGGACTCAGCCCAGCGTCCTGTTTCTTCCTCCCAGTGTACGCGGCAGAGGGAGAGGTACATCGACTTCTCGATGCTGATCTGATCGCCGGAAGTGATTGCGCGGCCATCGGCCGTGCGTCGCACAACCATCGTGGCTTTGCGGCCGCAATGGCAGATGGTGCGGATCTCTCGGAGGTTGTCGGCGATGGCGAGGAGTTCGGCCGAGCCGGGGAAAAGCTCACCGCGGAAATCGGTGCGCAGGCCGTAGCACAGTACTGGGATGTCGAGGCGGTCGGCGATGCGGGCGAGCTGCCAGACCTGGCTCTTGGTCAGGAACTGCGCCTCGTCGACGAAGACGCAGTCGACTTTCTTCTTTCTGTGCTCGCGCACGATCCAGGCGTGGAGGTCGTCCGTCTCGGAATAGAGCTTGGCCGGCGCGCTGATGCCGATGCGCGAGGTGATGCAGCCATCGTCGGCCTTGGCGTAGAGCGCGGAGGTGAACAGCAGGGTGCGCATGCCGCGCTCCTGATAGTTCCAGGAGGCCTGCAGCAGCACGGTCGATTTGCCCGCGTTCATCGCGGCGTAGGAGAAGTAGAGCTTGGACATGGACCCGTTTGTGCCCGAACGCGGGGTAGGCCGCCAAGGCTGCGCCTGCGAATTGGTTGGGGGCAAATGCGGGGGCGGATGATTCTACTAAGAAAAAGGGCGCCGGCGTGGGATGCCGGGCGCCCTCGGGAGTTCCTCAGAAGCGGCCGCGGGGAGAGGGCGGCCGGAAGTCAGCTCAATATTTGTACCGGACGCCGACCACGAATTCGCGGCCGGTGTGCTCGTAGTTGTTCGAGTTCTTGCGGACCGAGTTGATCCAGCGCTCGTCATACTGGTCGGTGAGGTTGATCGCCTCGAACGACAGCGAGAAATTGTCGTTGATCTCGTAGGAGGCCGAGAAGTCGAGATTGAGCGTTTCGGCCTTGCCCTCGACATCGTTGCCCGAAGCGGCGGGAACCAGCGTGAGGTACTCGTCGCGGTAAACACTCGACAGACGCGCCTCGAACGGCCCGTCAGCATAGTAGATCGTGGCTGACAGCGACCTTGGCGACTGGCCGATGATCGGCGCCTTCACGAAGGGAGTTACGACGCTGAGGCTGGTGTTCAGAACGTAGGAGATCTGGCTTTGGATCTCGGTGTAGCTGAGCTGGCCGCCGAAGTTGGAAAGGAAGCCTGGCAGGAAGGTGAACGGCGTCTGCGCCGACACTTCGAAACCCGTGACCTCGCCGCCGGGCGTGTTGACGAAGGAGTTGACGTCGAACAGCTCGGTATTGGAAACGCCGGCGGGCAGGAGCGAGTCTGGATAACCGGACTCATTGTATGGCATTAGCGTGCGCAGGCGCTGGACAAAGGTGTCGATGTCCTTGGCGAAGAAAGCGACCGCAAACAGCGCCTCGTCATAGGGATACCATTCGATCGAAAGATCGTAGGTGTTAGCGCGGATCGGTTCGAGGAACGGGTTGCCCGCGTTGATCGAGAAGGTCGGCGGGCTGGTGTCGACCGTACCGCCGGGCGTGAGGGCCGGAAGGGTTGGCCGCGCCAGCACCTTCGATGCGGCGACTCGCACGATGAAGCCGTCGGTCGGCTCAATCGACAGATTGAACGATGGCAGCGTGTCCTCATATGAGTTCGTCACCGAAAGCGGCACGAAGCCGGCGCCGAGATTGGTGAAGCCCGTGGAGGTGAGTTCGGTCTCGACATAGCGCAGGCCGACATTTGCCCGTACGCGCGCGCCGGCGATATCGGTGTCGAAATCGGCCTGGACGTAGGCGCCGGTCGACTGTTCCTCGGCCGAGCGGTTTTCGCCGAGGTTGTTCGTCGCGTCGACGCGGAAGTCGCCGAACGCATTCACGCAGTCACACTCGAAATCGATGATTCCGAGCAGGGCGTCTATCGAGGGGACCACCCAGGTGGTTGGCGTGCCGGCCGGCAGGTCCATATTCTTGCCGAAGCCAGTGACCGAAGTCGCGTACTGGTTGATGGTGATGCCTTGGGCAGCCAACGCAGCGAGCACGCTGGCGGGCAGCGGCTCCGGGTTGGCGCGGCGCTCCTCATAACCGCGGAAGTTGAAGGTTTTCTGCGAGGCGCCGCCTTTCAGCGTCAGCCAGTCGTTGAGATCGTATTCGAGATCTCCCGCGAACGTCTCGAACGTGTTGATCGCCTTGTTCGGCCGCATGCGGATGAGGGAGGGATCGCCCAGCGTGTTGGCGGCCGAGAACTGGTAGCTGGCCGGGTTGGTGACGTCGAAGCCGTAGTTGAACGCCGGCAGGTTCTTGTCGCTGTAATCATAGGAGTAGCCATCGACGTCGTAGCGCTCGAACGACAGCGTGGTCTGGTTGGGATTGTACTGCACGGCGCGGGTGTGGCCGGCAAGGAATTCACCGCGCAGCCGGTCCGAGAATTCGTGCTCGACCTTGAAGGCGTTCTGGAAGAACTCGGTCTCCAGGTTGTCGCGGCGCTGTTCGACGCGGATATCGACGTCGTTGAACGTGCCCGCGACCAGCGTGTTGTTGTTGTCGATGCGGCCGGTGAGGAGATCGGTGGCGCGCAGGCCCGGCGCGTTGGCTTCGCGGGCGAAAGAGATCGCTTCGAGGAATTCCTCGTGCCGGGTCTCCTTCAGGTCGGCATAGAGCAGGTCGTAGGTGAACTTGGTCGACTCGAAAGGCTGGAACTGGAGGGTGAAGGTCGAGCCGATGCGTTCGCGGTCGTAGGAGATGCGGCCATAGCGCGGAATGCGTGGGTGAGCGGCGTTGTTGGCCGCAAGCGCAGCGGCAGCGCCGGTAAGAGTGCCATTGGGCGTCTCGATCGGGCCGGAAATGGTCTGGTAGCAGCGGTTGGCGCCTACGGCCGTGCCTGTGTTCGGTGGCGTCGAGGTGCAGCCGTCGGCGGTCGGGATGCGGAAGCGGCCGGAGCTCGAGCCTTCCTCGATCGTATTGCGCTTGGTGTAAGCGACCGAGAAAAGTGCCCCCAGCTTGCCGTCGAGCCAGCGGTCGCTGACCAGGAAGGTGGCGCGCGGGTCGGTGTTCTGGGCGAGGTCGTTGTAAGAGCCCTGGACGCCAGCAGCCATTGTGAAGCCGGCATAGTCGAACGGACGCGCGGTCGTGAGATCGACCGTGGCGCCGAGCGAGCCTTCCTCGGTTTCGGCGGATTGCGACTTCGAAACCTTGATCGAATTGAAGAGTTCGGACGCGAACACGTTGAAGTCGAAGGCGCGGTTGCGGTTCTGGCGGCCATCGCGGCCGCCCGTGGTGGCAAGCGCTTCAAGGCCGTTGAGGCGGACACGGACAAAGTCGGATGACAGGCCGCGCACGTTGATGGTGCGGCCCTCGCCGCCATCGCGGTCGATCTGCACGCCGGGCACGCGCTGGAGCGATTCAGCGAGGTTGAGATCGGGGAAGTCGGCGATGTCTTCCGCCGTGATGGCGTCGACGATGCCAGTTTCCTCGCGCTTGGTCTCGATCGCGGCAGCCAGACTTCCGCGGAAGCCGGTGATGGTTACGACCTCGCCGCCATCCTCGGCGGGAGGCGGTGTTGGGGTCTGCTGCGCCATTGCCGTTTCGGCAAAGGCTGTCGTCAGTGCGATCAGCGATGCACCAAATCCGAGACGCGCCAATGCCGCGCGCATGCTCCGTTGAGCCATTGTTTCGCTCCCTATGCCGCGCGCAGGACTCTCGTTTCGAGGTCCGTTTATCGTCACAGGCGGGCTCCCCCACCCTGCGCTGACACTAGCGATAGAGGCGAAGCGGACCGCTCGCAAGAAAAAATGACACCGGTTTCCATAAATTCCGCAATTATCTCCAAAACCGCTGTTTTTACGTCACGGAAACCGGTTTCCGCGGACATACCGATGGAAAAAAACGCTATGCCGCTGCTGCGGCCGGAGAGACTTGTCCCTTGCGCCGGTTGGCGGCGAGGACCGCAAGCGCGGCCACGATGCAGAGCAGGCCCGCGCCCTGGAATGCGAGTGCGTAGGAGCCAAGTTCGGTGCGCACGATGCCGGCGGTAAGCGCGGCGAACCCGGCGCCGAGCTGATGCGCGGCGAAGATCCAGCCGAACACAAGGTTGGCGCGCGCTGGCCCGAAGGCTTCAGCGGTGAGCTTCACTGTCGGCGGCACGGTTGCGATCCAGTCGAGACC
>JAUYPV010000129.1 GCA_030697555.1 Hyphomonadaceae bacterium | reverse complement strand
ATGAACATCATCAATGGCGGTGCGCACGCTGACAACCCGATCGATATCCAGGAATTCATGATCATGCCGGTGGGCATGAGCACGTTCGCCGATGCGCTGCGCTGTGGCGCGGAAGTCTTTCATGCGCTGAAGAAGGGCCTGTCGGCTGCCGGTCACAACACCGGTGTGGGCGATGAGGGGGGCTTCGCGCCGAACCTCAAATCGACCGATGACGCGTTGGGCTTCATCATGAAGTCGATCGAGAGCGCCGGTTACCAGCCCGGCGAGGACGTCGTGCTCGCGCTCGACGCGGCGGCGACGGAATTCTACAAGAAGGGCAAATACGAGCTGGCGGGCGAGGGCAAGTCGCTCACTTCCGACCAGATGGCAGCGTACTGGGCCGACCTGGTGAAGCGCTTTCCGATCGTGTCGATCGAGGACGGTATGTCGGAAGACGATTGGGACGGCTGGATCGCTCTTACCAAAGAGATCGGCCACAAGTGCCAGCTCGTTGGCGACGACCTGTTCGTCACCAACACGGCGCGCCTGTCGCAGGGCATTGAGCGCAATGCGGCCAACGCCATTCTCGTGAAGGTCAACCAGATCGGCTCGCTGACCGAGACGCTGGAAGCCGTGCAGATGGCGCAGATCAACCGCTATGGCGCGGTGATGTCTCACCGCTCGGGCGAGACCGAGGATTCGACAATTGCGGATCTCGCGGTGGCCACCAACTGCGGGCAGATCAAGACAGGCTCGCTGGCGCGGTCTGACCGGCTGGCCAAGTACAACCAGTTGCTGCGGATCGAGGACGAGCTGGGCTCGGCTGCGCGGTATCTGGGGCGCGGGGCCGTGCGAGCGTAGGTTCGCGATCTCGCAGCGTGGGCTGCGGGTTGGGTTTTTCTGGATTTTGGCGCGCTTAGCTTGTTGCTGGCGCGATGCTTCCCCTCCCCCTGGAAGGGGGAGGGCCGGCTTTGACGAAGTCAAAGTCGGGGTGGGGTTCACTTTGATCGGCGGGCGCGGATGCAAGTGATCCCCACCCATCTTTTGCTCCGCAAAAGCTGACCTCCCCTTTCCAAGGGGAGGTGATCCCCTTCGCCTCATGCGGCGTGAGTACGCCCTCGTGCCTCGAGACGCGCACTTCGTGCGCCCTCAGCAGGAGGGCTTCTTTGGTTTCGCTGCTTGTTGCAGCGGATTGGTTCTCCAAAGTGTCGCGCGCCTCTCCGGGCAGAGCCTGAGGCGTCTGCATCGTGTGGCATTCACGAGCGGGACGGCTGGAGATCATCCGGAAGGTTGCGGCGACGTTTGACCAGAACATCGCAATCGCGCGCAGCAGCGTTTCCAGCAAGAGCTGGCACAGTGAGGGGGGTCCAATCCAGTTTGCGCGTGAAAGTGCCTGGGTCATGGGCGGCATTATCCGATGGCCTGGGACCCAGCAGGATAAGTTGCACGATTTTTCGGACGCGTTTTCGGCGGAAATCCGCGCAAGCGATTGTCGTGCTTCAGAATCTTTTTCTGAAAAAGATTCAAGCGCTCGCCCTTAACCTGCGGATTTGAGCGGTTTTGTCCCCCTATTTCGAGGTGTTCTAGAACGCCGACGCGTCGGCGAGGCGGTCCTGGGCGGTGGTGATCTGGCGGACGATGGGGATGAGGAAGATGATCGAGACGATCATCAGGACCGCTCCCGCGATGTCGAGCCAGTAGGTGGACATGTACAAGTCGGGGTCGGTGATCTCGCCGAAGCCGCCAGCCTGTATAGAGAGGCGGAAGGAAAGGTTGCCGATCCAGTTGGAGAAGAGGTAGGGCAGCCACCAGGCCCACATCGTGCCTGGCGGACTGGCGAAGGCGCGCACCGGATCGTGCGACGAACGCCAGACCTGGCGCATCGCCTGATGCGGCTTCCACAGGCTGACGATAGGGATGAAGCAGTAGGCGACAGCCCAGCCCGGCCCCATCAATTCGCCGTTCGCGTTGGACAGGTGAAGGTTCTTGAGGCCGCGATAGAGGAAGCGAAGGAACATCACCGCGGCGACGATCGCAACGATCACGCCGATGCCACTTATGCCCACCGAGCCCATGGACGACACGAGCGAATAGGCCTCGACCTGACTTTCGTTCCAGCCGGAGGCAGCCTCATAGGACCAGAGTTCGAACGCGCTGACAGGTATCTGCAGGCCTTCCATGACCGCGTAGAAGATCAGCGAACCGCGTAGCCATGCATGAAGGCCACGCATCGGTCGCGCCTGTGGCGACCAGCGGAAGGGCGCGCCGGGAGCGGCGGTTTTGGCGAAGAGATCGTCGGGCGCGCCGGCCGGAGGGGTCGCAGGAGTGTCTGACATGGTTCCCCCTCACGCCGTCTGTCCACGGCCACGATGCATGGCGAGTGTGACGGGCGCAAGCGGCGGGGAGCAACCGGAATTGAATCTTCAGCCGATCCCGGCGTGGCGCCTCTTCCCTTTGCGCCGATTCTTGCTTAGTCGTTTGAGGCAACCAGCAAGGGGGACGCTCTTGGCAGCTGCAAATCGTCAGGTTTCGTTCGGCGAAGCTCTTCCGCTTTTTTTCAAGAATTTCGCGAATTTCCAGGGCCGCTCGTCGCGCGGCGCATACTGGTGGCTGTTTCTGATCAACTTCCTGATCGCGTTCGGGCTCGGGCTCGTTGACGGCCTGGTGTTCACCGACTTCGTCATGAATGCGGGTATCGGCGTTCTCGGAGGTCTGTGGAGCCTGGCCGTGCTGATCCCGGGGATATCGCTGGGCTTCCGCCGCCTGCACGATGTGGACAAGAGCGCATGGTGGTTGCTGATCGGCCTCATTCCCATCGTCGGTGCGATCGTGCTGATCATCTTCGCGATTCAGGAGGGAACGCCCGGGACCAACAAGTTCGGTCCGGACGAGGAAGCAGGCCGGCCCCCGGGCGAAGCCCTCAAGGGCGTCTTCGAGTAAGGCGGACAGACTGCCTGTCGCTGAGCGACGAAAAGCAAAAGGCCCGGCGATTGGCCGGGCCTGTTTCATTCTTCTTGCTGAGCCGCCCGCCCTTCGCATGGCTCAGGGCGTTCTTCACTTGATTTGGTCGCCCGGACCAAATCATCCGGCTTCGCCGGGCTGCTCATCACCCCGCCAGACACCGCCGAACAGGTGGTCGTTAGTGTAGCGGGCGATGCGCTCGGTATCGACGAGCGCGGCAGGTTCGGGCAAGACCAGATGGCGTGCTAGCCTTCCTCCAGCGCCGCTTTCAGGCTGTCGGGATCCTTTGCGAGCGAGATAATGTAGCTGCGAAGCGCAGCATGCATGGCGGCTCGGGCCCTGGTCTTTGCAATTCCCCACTCCCGCAGGTGTTCATCAACGTGCATGCGGGCGAGGCCGTAGGCGAGGGCGCGGCTCTCAAAATGCTGGCGATCGATGTCATTTTCGCGGAGCATGCCGCGATCCCGCGCCTCCTCGAACATGGCGGACATCGCCGTCCGGATGCCGTTGGCGCCGCCAGAGAGGACTTCCGAACCCTCGAAATCGATCAGCGTCCGGTCTCCGACGATCCGATAGAGGGTCGGGCACTGTACCACCCAGTTCACATAGGCTTCCGCAATCGCCAGCAGGCGAGCCAGCGGGTGCTTCGAACGCAGCCGCGCCAGTCGTGCGTCGATCGCGCCGCGCAGGCGAAGCATGCCTTCCTCGGCGACGGCGGTCATGAGATCGGTTCGCGTCGCGAAGTGCCGGAACGGCGCTCCCGACGAGACGCCCGCCCGGCGCGCCGCCTCGCGGACCGACACGCTCTCGGCGCCGGATTCCTCGGCCACCGCGATCGCCGCTTCGATCATCGCCTGGCGAAGGTTGCCATGATGATAGGGGCGTTTTCCTGAGCGAGGTGCGGGCATGACGAAGGGTTAGACAAGAGGCGCGGCGGCGGCAAGTCAAAGACCCTACAATGTAAGCGGTGCTTATTTCCCTTGACGCGGCTCTGGCCTTCATGTGAGCAGTGCTTACACTGAATTGGAGAGAGCGGCGATGTCGTTGAAAGTCATGTTCACGGCGGTTGGCCTTGGCCTTTCCGCTCCGGTTTTGGGCGGATGTGTGGGAGCGAGCCCTCCCGGCCCGAGCGCGCTTACCGAACTCGCGGGCGTCTGGACGGCCCAGAGCGGCAATGTGGATATCGCCGTTCTTCCATGCGGCGAGGCGCTTTGCGGAGACATCGTCAAAGTGCACGCCAACGTGTCTATGGCCGATCCCTCGAAGAAGGCGGCCGGCCAGCCGGCCTCCGAAGGCATGCGCATCTTTTCCGGATTGAAGCCAGCAGGCCCCAGCCGCTGGAAAGGCAAGATCTTCAATCGCGAGAACGGCAATACCTATGACTGCATCCTCACATCCTTGAGCCCGGCCGAACTCGAGGTGCGGTCATATGTTGTGCTGGAGTCTATCGGCCAGACGCAGATCTGGAAGAAGGCCTCGGAATCGTAGGGCGCATTAGGCCGAAGGCCGTAATGCACCGTCTCCGGTGGATCGACATGCCCAGTCCGTGCTTGTTGCGCCATGGTGCATTACGGCCTTCGGCCTAATGCACCCTACGGGCACCCCGCTCGGATCAGCCTAAGCGCTTGACCAGCGATTTCTGCTGGTCCCAGAGGGCCTTCGGCAGGCGGTCGCCGAACTTGTCGAAGAAGGCGGGGATGAGCGAGGCTTCCTCACGCCAGACTTCGTGGTCGACACCGAGCAGGGTGTCGAGTTGAGCGTCGGTGAGGCCGAGGCCTGAGACGTCGAGCGAGGACTTGGCGGGCACGCGGCCGATGGCGGTGTCAACGGCCTGCGCGTTGCCGGTGAGGCGGTCGACGATCCACTTGAGGACGCGGGTGTTCTCGCCGAAGCCCGGCCAGATGAACTTGCCGGCTTTGTCTTTGCGGAACCAGTTGACGAAGAAGATCTTCGGCAGCTTGGCGCCCGGGCGCTGGCCGATCTTCAGCCAGTGAGCGAAGTAGTCGGCCATGTTGTAACCGCAGAAGGGCAGCATCGCGAACGGGTCGCGGCGGAGTTCGCCGACCTTGTTCTCGGCGGCGGCGGTGCCTTCGGAGGCGACCGTCGAGCCCATGAAGACGCCGTGCTCCCAGTCGAACGCTTCAGTGACCAGCGGAACCGCAGACGCGCGGCGGCCGCCGAACAGGATCGCGGAGATCGGAACGCCTTTCGGGTCTTCCCACTCGGGGGCGATCGCGGGGCATTGAGAGGCGGGGCAGGCGAAGCGCGCGTTCGGGTGAGCGGCAGGCTCGCCCATGGAGGGCGACCAGGGACGGCCGCGCCAGTCGGTGAGATTGGCGGGCGGCTCCTTGGTCATGCCTTCCCACCAGACATCGCCGTCGGCCGTGAGCGCGACGTTGGTGAAGACAGTGTTCTTGGCGCAGCTCTCGAGCGCGTTCCTGTTGGTGGTGGCCGATGTGCCAGGCGCCACGCCGAAGAAACCGGATTCCGGGTTGATGGCGTAGAGCTGGCCATCTTCGCCGAAGCGCATCCAGCAAATATCGTCGCCGATCGTTTCGGCCTTCCAGCCTTTGAGCGTCGGCTCGAGCATGGCGAGGTTGGTCTTGCCGCAGGCCGAAGGGAAGGCGGCGGCGATGTACTTCACCACGCCTTCAGGGCTGGTAAGCTTGAGGATGAGCATGTGCTCGGCGAGCCAACCCTCATCGCGCGCCATTACCGAGGCGATGCGGAGCGCGTAGCATTTCTTGCCGAGCAGGGCGTTGCCGCCATAACCCGAGCCGTAGGACCAGATCTCGCGGGTCTCGGGGAACTGGACGATGTATTTGTCGTCATTGCAGGGCCAGGGAACGTCCTTCTCGCCTGGCGCCAGCGGAGCGCCAACGGAGTGGACGGCGGGAACGAAGAAGCCATTGTCGCCGAGTTCTTCCAGGGCGGAGCGGCCCATGCGGGTCATCACGCGCATCGAGATCGCGACATAGCCGGAGTCCGTGATCTCGACGCCGAGGGCGGAAATCTTGGAGCCGAGCGGGCCCATGCAGAAGGGCACGACATACATGGTGCGGCCGCGCATGCAGCCGTCGAACAGGCCGTTGAGCTTGGCGCGCATCTCGTCCGGGTTGGACCAGTTGTTGGTCGGGCCCGCGTCGAGCTGTTTTTCGGAGCAGATGAAGGTGCGGGACTCGACGCGAGCAACGTCGCGCGGATCGGACACAGCGTAGAACGAGTTGGGGCGCTTGGCCGGGTTGAGGCGCTTCAGCGTGCCGAGTGCGATGAGCTCCGCGGTGAGCTGTTCGAATTCGGCGTCCGAGCCATCGCACCAGTGGATGCGGTCGGGCTTGGTGAGGGCGGCGATCTCGCGGACCCAGGCGACAAGCTTCGCGTGGCGGGTCGGCGCCGGCTCGAGTCCAGGGATGCTTGCGCTATCCGTCCGCGACGCGCGGTTCGGATTGAGAAGGGCTTCGCCCGTCGTCTTCATTTCAGGAAATTCCCACTAGTGCCCAAAAGTATCGAGATCGGGACACAAGGAGGTTCTGATCGCCTCCGTAAGAATCCCTAAGGCAGGACACCTTCGCGTCCCGCCCAAAAACTTCACGTCAACTGCACGAGGCGTACCAACCCAAGAGATGTGTCGCCGTCTGGACCATGATTCTACCGTCTGGCGAAAACCGGGCGGTCGAGGCTGCCCGTCGTGATGAGCTGCTAACCATAAGTGACAACCAGTTTAGCCTGTGCCGGCCTCCCCGCCCATAGCCAATGGGAAAGAGGCCCGCGAGTCCCAATTGCCAGCCAAGCCGCTGATCGTCGAGGGAAAAATGTGCTCTGCGGCGATGCGTCAATAAGTCAGCACGAATTGTTTCAGCAGTTGGCACGCCGTGGGTGAGTTTTCAGCAAAAGACACGTGCGACGCGGCAGAAATTTCGGATTCTTCGGCGCGGCGATTTTTGCAGCGCAGCATTTTTCGCGGTTGCGAAACTTCAGAATCCGCAGGCGGCCGATTTCGGACGGAGGGACGAGAGCTGCCTCGACACTTTATCGGTAATGTCAGTCACCAGAATCGGCAGGCCGGATGAGACCAGTTGGTCGTATTCTGCGCCGTCATCGTCTTCCCAGTATTTGCCGTCGAGGCTGGAATTGCGCGGGCCCAGGGTGCCGAAGGCGCTTTCGACGCCGCGGGCGGCGAGAGCTTTCCAGAGATCGGGTTTCGGCTCGCTCGTGCCGGTCCAGGCGATCAGGTGCTCGGCGTTGACGCCGCTCTTCAGCAGATGGTCGAGCTGGCCGACGCTGTCGACCGAGGCCGTGATGACGAGGTCGGGCGCCTTTTTGTGAACCTCGATCGCCTGGTCGTCGGAGTAGGTGATGACGAACACATTGTTCTCGGCCTTGGCCGCGCGGACGGCGGCAATGACCGGATCGAACGAGGTGGATTTCTTCTTGTCGAGTTCGACAATGGCATTGTTCCGCAAGGCCCACGCGAGTGCCTCTTCCAGCTTCGGTGGGCTGAAGTCGGTGGGTTTGCTGTAGGTTTCGAGCTTCAATTTCGAGATCTCGGCCCAGGTATGGTCGGAGACGAGGCCGGTTCCGGTGGTGGTGCGGTCCAAGTCGTCGTCGTGCATCAGGGTGAGGACGCCGTCGCTAGTGGTGGCAATGTCTATTTCCATGGCCGGTGTGCCGGCTTTCAGCGTGCGGTCGAATGTCTCGATGGCGTTCTCGGGATAGTCCCGGGTGGGCCCGCCGCGGTGGCCGATGACCAGGACGCCGCCGGACTGGCGCAGGCAATCGAGTTTGGTGCTCAAAGTCGATCCGGGCTCGATGACCCGGCTTAGCGCGGCCACGGCGCCGTCAGGTCGGGTCTGGGCAGAACCCGTGTTCGCATCCGCCTCAACGGGTCCGGTTGAGGCGACCGCCGTCGGGTCCTTGGGCCCGCCGCAGGCCGCGACGAGCAAAACCGCTGCAATAATGGATGTTCTCATGGTTCAGTCCCCCCGAAAGAATTGCCGCGCTACGTGACGGCGTCTAGACTTGTCCGACATAGCGCAAAGCAGGCGCATACGGGAGGCGGTCGATGGTTTTCGGTTTAGGCAACAAGGACAAGAACAAGGCGCAGGCCAAGGCCGCGCCGGCAACACCTGCGGCGCCCGTTGCGCCCGGGGTTGCTTCAGCCATGCCGAAGGCGACGACCCTGCCGCGCGGGCCGATGAGCGGCCTGATGCAGGACTGGAAGCTGACGGTCGACAAGGTCATCGAGCACGCCCACTTCAACCACGGCAACCGCGAGATCGTGACCCGCACCGTCGAGGGGCCGATTCTCCGCTCGACCTATTCGGATCTCTACTGGCGGGCCCGTCAGTGCTCCAACGCACTGCTTGCTGATGGAGTTCAAAGAGGCGACCGGGTCGCGACGCTGGCCTGGAACACGACGCGCCATATCGAGACCTGGTATGGAACGATGTGCATCGGCGCGGTGCTGCACACGCTGAACCCGCGCCTGTTCCCGGAGCAGATCGCGTGGATCATCAACCACGCCGAAGACACGCACGTGTTCTACGACACGACCTTCCAGCCGATCATCGAGGCGATCAAGGACAAAGTCCCGAGCGTCCGGCGCTGGGTGGCCCTGACCGACAAGGACCACCTGCCGAAGACGACCGGCGTCAAGGATCTGCGCGACTATGAAAGCTACATCGGCGGCCAGCCCAAGGATGTCGTGTGGGGCGACTTCGACGAGCAGACGGCGTGCGGCCTCTGCTACACCTCGGGCACGACGGGCGATCCGAAGGGCGTGCTGTACTCGCACCGCTCCAACATCCTGCACACCATGATCGGCCTGCAGAAGGACGCGATCGGGATCGGCGCCGCCGACACGACGCTTCCGGTGGTGCCGATGTTCCATGCCAATGCGTGGGGCCTGGCGTTCTCGTGCCCGGCGACGGGCTCGAAGCTGGTGCTGCCTGGCGCGAAGATGGACGGCGAGTCGATCTACCAGTTGCTGGACGAGGAAAAAGTGTCGTTCACCGCGGCGGTGCCGACTGTGTGGCTGATGCTGCTGCAGTATCTGGAACAGACCGGCAAGAAGCTGCCGCATCTCAAGCGCGTGGTGATTGGCGGATCGGCCGTGCCGGAGCGCATCCTGCGCGCTTTCGAAGAGAACTACGAGGTCGAGGTGGTGCATGCCTGGGGCATGACCGAGATGAGCCCGCTGGGTTCGCTCGGCTCCATGACGGCCAACGTGCTGGAACAGGACCGCGAAACGATCGTCAAATACAAGCTGAAGCAGGGCCGTCCGCCCTTCGGCGTCGAGATGAGGGTCACCGACGACAGCGGCAAGGAGCTGCCGCGCGACGGCAAATCATCGGGCCGCCTGATCGTGCGTGGCCCGGCGGTGGCGAAGGCGTACTTCAAGAACGCCGGCGGCAATATTCTCGACAAGGAAGGGTTCTTCGACACCGGCGACGTCGCGCACCTGGATCCGTATGGCTACATGCAGATCACCGACCGTGCGAAGGACGTCATCAAGTCGGGCGGCGAGTGGATCTCGTCCATCGACATCGAGAATTTCGCGGTCGGGCATCCGGCTGTCGCGAACGCCGCTGCGATCGGCCTGCCGCATCCGAAATGGGATGAGCGGCCGCTGCTGATCATCGAGCTGAAGCCCGGCGAGACGGCGACACGCGAGGACCTGCTCAACTATCTTAACGGCAAGATCGCCAAGTGGTGGATGCCGGACGATGTGGCGTTCATCGAGAAGATCCCGCTGGGTGCGACCGGCAAGATCAACAAGCTGTCGCTGCGCGAGACGTTCAAGAACCACAAGCTGCCGACGATCCAGGCGGCTGAATGAGCAAGGAAGGCGCGACAGCCGCACCGAAGGCCGGGGGATTGCGCGTTGCGATTCTCTCGCTCGGCGTGCTGCTGCTGATCGCCGGCTGTGTGCTGCTGGCGGCTGGGCCGACGCTCTATCGCTCTGGCTCGCTCGATCTCGAAGCGGCGACCGCGGGCACGCAGCAGAACGCCATGTATGCGATGGCGGCGGCGGGCGTTGTGGGGCTGCTCGGATTCGTCCTCGCGATCATGGGCAAGAAGCAAAAGGCGGGGATCGTCGGCCTGCTGCTGGTCGTGGCGGCGGGCATCGGCGCCGGGTCGCTCTACGGCCAGACCGTGATGCGCGAGGAGCTGCCGCCGATCTACGATGTGCAGACGGACTGGAACCAGCCGGTGGCGTTCACCGAAAAGACCCTGCACGAGCGCGACGTCGCCGAAGCCGTGAAAGTACGCGACGATGCCGTGATCCCGGAAGGCGCGGGTCCATGGTCGGGCAAGACGTTCGCCGCGGCGCAGGCCGAGTTCTACGACGACCTCAAGCCGTTGATGGTGCGGGCGAACGCGCCGGAGGCGACGGTTGCCATCGCCAACGCGGCCAAGAAGCTCGGCTGGAACGTGATGCTGAGCGATCCGCAAGGCGGCCAGGTGGAGGCGACCTACTACAGCCAATGGTACGGGTTAGCTTCCGATATCGCAGTGCGCGTAACGCCGGATGCCGCCGGCTCGCGGATCGATGTGCGATCGGCCAGCCGTATCGGCGTTCCCGACATGGGCAGCAATGCCAGCCGCGTGAAGGAACTGCTGAACCAGGTCGCGCTCGACGTGAGGTGAGGCTGCCGGACGATCCGGAGTATCTCAGGCTGCGCGCGAACCTACTCCGCTTTCTTTTTGCACATGTACCGGCTGCGGTGGATGTCTTCCGGATTGTCTTCGTAGCCGGTGACAGCGGGAGAGACGATGTCCTGCGTGACACGGGTCAGCAGCGGAAGCACGCCGGCTTCATCCAGCATCATCTGCTCGGCCCGATGCAGCAGGGCGGCGCGCTTGGTTGGATCGAGCTCGAGGTTCGAGGCGTCGATCAGCTTGTCGTAGTTGGAGTTGGAGTAACCGCCATAGTTCATCGGGCCGGTGCGTGAATCGAGCAGGTAGAGGAAGTTGTACGCATCGTTGTAGTCGGCGACCCAGCCCGCGTCGGACAGGATGAAGTCTTTCGACTGCATCTGCTTGTAGAGGTCCTTGGTCTCAACCTGGCGGATTTCGGCTTTCACCCACGGGGCGATCTCTTTCCAGTTGTCCTGCAGCACCGGCGCGATGCGCGGATTGTTGCCGGAAGCGCGGTAGAGATATTCGAATTCCAGCGGCTTGTTCGGGCCATACCCGGCCTGCGTCAGCAGGTTCGCCGCTTCCTTCAGGCGATCAGCGCGCGACATTTCCTTCCAACCGAATTCTGCCGGGTCGGGATAGCCGTTGAGGCCTTCGGGCACGAAGCTGTAGGCGGGAATCTCGCCACCCTTGAGGATGTCCTTGGTGATGTATTCCCGGTCCATGGCGAGTGCGATCGCCTTTCGGACGCGCGCGTCGTTGAACGGCGGCTTGGTGTTGTTGGCGGCGAGATAGGTCGTCGCCATCATCGGCGAGACGCGCGGCCAGCCGGGCAGCTTCTTCTTGGTGTCTTCGAGCTGGCCGGTGGGGAAGGAGTTGTTCATGTCGATGTCGCCGGCCTCGGCGCGGCGCACCATCGCGTCATGATCCGACTGCGTGTAGTAGATTACTTCATTCAGGCAGACGTCGGCCGCGCCATCGAAGCCCGGCTCCTTGACCATCCGCAGGAAGTCGCCCGAGCGCCATTCGGCCAGCTTGAAGGCGCCGTTGACGACGATGTTCTCCGGACGCGTCCACTGGTCGCCGACCTTGTCGATCACATGCTTCGGCACCGGGAACGCCGTGTAGTGCTTGAGCAGGCCCGGCAGGTAAGGCGCGGGATGTTCAAGTTTCACTTCAAGCGTGTAGTCGTCGATGGCTTTGACGCCGAGCTGGTCGAGCGGCATCTTCCCGCCGTTGACGGCCTCAGCGTTCTTGATCGGGTACTGGATCGAGGCATAGACGGCGCCGAGCGTCGTCGGGTCGAGCAGGCGGCGGAGTGAGTATTCGAAGTCCTTCGCCGTCAGCGGCGTGCCGTCGGACCATTTGGTCTGGCGAAGCTTGAACGTCCAGGTGAGCTGGTCTTCGGAAACGACCCAGCTTTCGGCGATGCCGGGGATGGGGTGAGCTTTCGCGTCATCGGTGAACAGGCCGATGAACATGTCGCCGATGACGTCATTTTCCCAGGTGCCCTGCGCCTTGTGCGGATCGACCGAGTCCGGGTTC
>JAUYPV010000081.1 GCA_030697555.1 Hyphomonadaceae bacterium | reverse complement strand
GGCTCGCCACCAAGATTGGCGGGAAGCTCCCGGGCCGCATCCTAGCCGGCCTTGTCATCCTCGCTGCGTTCATCGCCCCCTCGATCGCCACAGCTGGCATCAAGGCGCCTGTTGCAGGCGAGACCCTCGCCGCCGAAGCCGGAGCGGAGGACTGGTCCGTCGACCGTGTCAGCGCCCTGCGAGCCGAGGGCAGGGTGATCTTCGTCGACTTCACCGCCCGCTGGTGCGTCACCTGCCAGGTCAATAAGGCCGTCGCGATAGACAGCGCCAAGGTCCGCGAGGCTTTCGCCAAGTACAATGTGGCGTTCCTTGTGGCAGACTGGACCAATCAAGACAGTGTGATTGCCGCAGCTCTTGCCGAGCACGGCCGCGCCGGAGTTCCACTTTATCTGGTATACCCAGCCTCAGGAGCTGAGCCGGCGGTCCTTCCGCAGGTCCTCACGCCCGGGCTGGTCGTCAAGGCGATCGAAACTGCAGCCGGCGCCTAGACGGCATCGAGTTCACCCGCGAAGGGTTGGTTCAAATTCGGGTCGCAACAGGAGAAACACAATGAAGTTTTCCAACCGCGAAAAAGTAACGCTCGCCGCTGGCAGCGCCGCCGCCGCGATGATCACGGTCGCCGCCCTGATGGTGTCGACCGCCAGCGCCGCGCCGGTGGGCGAACTCGCTCCGGCGTTCAAGGAGAACAACACGGCGGGCAAGGAGGTCCAGCTCTCGGACTTCGCCGGCAAAACCGTGGTCCTCGAATGGACCAACAATGGCTGCCCCTTCGTGCAGAAGCACTACAACTCCACCAACATGCAGAAGACCCAGGAAGCCGCCTCGAAGGATGGCGTCATCTGGATCTCCGTGATCTCGTCCAAACCCGGGTCGCAGGGCTACGTCTCGGGCGCGGGCGCCGACAAGCTGACCAAGGATCGCGGCGCGCATCCCACGCACGTCCTGCTCGACGCGGATGGCTCGATGGGCCGCGCCTATGGCGCCAAGACCACGCCGCACATGTACGTCATTACGCCTGAAGGAAAGATCGCCTACAACGGCGCGATCGACTCGATCCAATCGAACAAGGTCGATGATGTTCCGAAGGCGACCAACTACGTAACCACCGCGCTCGCCGCGCTGAAGGCGGGCAAGCAGCCCGATCCGGCGCTGACCGTGCCGTACGGCTGCGACGTCAAATATTGATCTCTAAAAATCCCTAACAGCAGGGCAGGTAGCCGCCGCAACCTTCGGGTTCGCGGCGGTTTTCGTTTGCGATCCCACCGCCGGCGCGATCTCGACCGCGTCCTGCAGCATGTGGGACAGCCGATCCAGCGCCACGGCCTGCTGCGCACCCGTCGCGGCGTTCGACGCCGCCTTGAGCTGCACATCCGTCTCCTCCGCCATGCCGCGGAAGATGCAGCGCAGGTCCGTCGGCCCGCCCGTCTTGTCGATCTCGAGCGAGAGTCTGCTGGCCGACATGCCAAACCGCTGCAGGTCGATCACCAGCACCTGCGACAACGCCGCGGGTTTCAGGGCAGGGCGCGAGGAGGCCACCACCTTCATCCCGTTCACCTGTTCAAGCAGCCGCGAAGCCTCCGCCCGAACCTGGTCAGGCAGTGTATCAGCAAAGGCCGCCGTCGTGGCGAACACGAGCAGGGCTGCGGGAAAGGCGAACCATTTCACGGTCGGATACTTCCCCCGTCGCCGTTAAGGTTTTCCGAAGACTGGCTCGCCGGCGGGGCCGCTCCCCAGGTTGCCGCAGGGTAGGCGATAGGTTATCCACCCAGCCCATGTCGGATGGCCATCATGTCAACGGACCAGAACCAGCGGCGCCCAGAGGCCCGCAAGCCCCGGGGATTTCCGGATCGTACGGCCGCCATCATCGCGACCGAGCGGCGGCTCGTTGACTCGATAAGCGCGGTTTACGCGCGCTGGGGCTTCGAGGCCCTGGACACCGGCCCCTTCGAATATGTCGACGTGCTGGGCAAGTTCCTGCCCGATACCGACCGTCCCAATGCTGGTGTCTTCGCCCTGCAGGACGATGACGAGCAATGGATTGCCCTGCGCTACGATCATACCGCTCCTCTGGCGCGCTATGTGGCCGAGAACTGGGAGCGCATCCCAAAGCCGTTCCGCCGCTATTCGGCCGGGCCGGTCTGGCGCAACGAGAAGCCGGGTCCCTTCCGCTATCGCGAGTTCATCCAGTGCGACGCTGACTCGGTTGGTGTGGCCGGCCCCGGCGCCGACGCGGAGATGATCGCCATCGCCGCCGAGGCCATGGAGGCCGCAGGCGCCGCCAAGGGCGAATACGTCATCCGGGTGAACAGCCGTCAGCTCCTCGACGGCATCATGGAAACCGCTGGCGTCACCGATCCCGCCCAGCGCGGCACTGTGCTGCGCGCGCTCGACAAGTTCGACAAGTTCGGAGTCGAGGGCGTGAAGCTCCTCCTCGGCGCCGGCCGCAAGGACGACTCAGGGGACTTCACAAAGGGCGCGGGCCTCGTCGCCAACCAGACCGACACGCTGTTGGAATTCACCACCGCCGGTTCCGTTACGCGGGCCGAGACGCTTCGCAAGCTCGCCAACTCCGTCGGCATGACAGCCTCGGGCATGCAGGGCGTGCGCGACCTCAGCGAGATCGACTCGATCCTCAACGCGCTCGGCATCGGGGAAGAATCCGTGTCGTTCGATCCTCAGATCGTGCGCGGCCTGGAATACTATACCGGCCCTGTTTTCGAGGCCGAGTTCCTGCGTGAGTTCCGCGATACGGACGGCAACCCGATGCGCTTCGGCTCGGTCGGCGGCGGCGGTCGGTATGATGGCCTCGTCGCCCGCTTCCGAGGCGAACCTGCGCCTGCAACCGGCTTCTCCGTCGGGGTCAGCCGCCTCGCAGCCGCGATGGCCGTCAGCGAGGGCGCGCAGGTCGATGGCCCCGTGCTGGTTCTAGTGTTGGATAAGGACAAGGTCGGCGACTACTTCGCCATGGCCAACGACCTGCGCAGGGCAGGCATCCGCGCCGAGGCCTACCTGGGCGCCGCCGGCATGAAGGCGCAGATGAAATACGCCGACCGCCGCGGCTCGCCCGCTGTTGTTATCGTCGGCGGCAATGAGCGCGAAAAGGGTGTCGTCACCATCAAGGATCTCAACGCCGGCGCGGCGGCCGCAAAAGGCATGACCGACAACGAGGCCTGGCGCAGCGGACGCCCGGGCCAGTTCGAATGTCCGCGCGCCGAAATGGTCGAGCGTATCCGGGCGATCGTGGGGCAGAAGTGACACCGCGCGAGCAGACAGCGGCTGCGCTCGGCGTCATCGCCCGCGTCAGCGGCCAGCGCGTCGATCCGCCGACGCTGATGCCCGCCGAGATCATCCTTGAGCTTTCAGGCGAGGCCGTCCGCTCGCGCCTGTGCACATTCACAGATGCGACAGGGCAGGAATTCTGCCTGCGTCCGGATCTCACCACGCCTATCGCCCGCCAGGTCGCGTCCGGCGATATACCGGCCACGCGCTATCACTGCGCCGGCCCTGTCTACCGCCTGCCACCCTTTGGCTCGAACGAAGCGGTCGAGCATGTGCAGGTCGGCTTCGAATGGTTCGGCATGGCCGGTTCGCCGGACGAGGACGCCGAGGCATTGGCCGTTGCGCTCGAGGCCGCCAAGGCCGGCGGCGCGACAAAGGCCATCGTCCGGTTCGGAGACGTCGCCATCTACCACGCCGTCATCGACGCCCTGCCGTTCTCGCCGCAGTGGCGCGGGCGCCTGCGTCGCGCCTTCTCCCGCCGCAAGGGCCCGCGCGAGTTGCTGGCGAATATCTCAAACGAAACCACGTCGCCGCTGGCCGCCCGCATTGCCGCAATGCCGCTGGCCGAGGGCGTGAAAGCTGTCGAAGGCATGATCGCCGATCTCGGCGTTCAGACCGTCGGGGCGCGCGGCGCGGATGACATCGCCGAACGCCTGCGCGACCGCGCAGGCGATATCACGCCTGACACCAGGATCGCCGCCGCGCTGATGAAATACATGGACATCAATGCGCCCGTCGGTTCATGCGCCGCCGCAGTCGAGGCCTTCGCCCGCGACGCCAAGCTCGACATCGCGCCGACGCTGGAAGCCTTCCGCAAACGGCTCGATCGTATCGCGGCCCTGAAGTCGCCCTTCTGGGCCGACGCCACGTTCAGCGCTGAAGCGGGCAGGCGGTTCGAATACTATGACGGCTTCGTCTTCGAACTCGTGCGTGAGTCCGCCCTCGATCGCCCGCTGGTCTCTGGCGGCCGTTATGACGGGCTGATCAAGCGCCTGAGCGGCGGCAAGCGGACCGCCAGCGCCATTGGCGCCGCCCTGCGCGTCGACCGCCTGGAACAGCGGGGCGCAGCATGACGCTTCGTTTCGCAGTTCCCTCCAAGGGCCGCCTCAAGGAGCAGGTGGAAGGCTTCTTCGCTGAGGCCGGATTCCGTATCGAGCCGCTCGGCGGCGCGCGTGGTTATTTCGCTCGCATCTTTGGCCTACCCGACGTCGAGGTCCGCCTGCTGTCAGCCGGCGAGATCGCCTCTGGCGTCATCTCCGGCGACATCCACGCTGGCGTCACCGGCGAGGATTTGCTGCGCGAGCAGGCTGGCGACCTCGAGCGTGTGGTCCACCTGCTGGCGCCGCTCGGCTTCGGACGGGCAGACCTCGTCGTCGCCGTTCCCAAGAGCTGGCTCGACGTCGAGACCATGGCCGACATCGATGATGTCGGCGGACGTCTCGAAGCGCGCACCGGCCGCAAGCTGCGTGTCGCCACCAAATACGTGCGCTCCACCCGTCGCTTCTTCACCGCCGAGGGCGTTGGCCACTATCGCATCGTGGAGAGCGCCGGCGCCACCGAGGGCGCGCCCGCCGCCGGCGTTGCCGACATCGTCGTCGATATCACCACCACTGGCGCCACGCTCGCCTCCAACGGTCTCAAGATCGTCGCCGACGGTGTTATCGTAGCGTCCGAAGCCAACGTCGCTGCGTCCCTCAGCGCAGCTTGGACGCCAGCTTCGCTTGTCGCGTTTCGATCTCTGATAATGGCGATCGCTACGAAAATACCGCACGCCGTCGGACGATTCGAACGTTTCGAATCTGCATTGAAGGCTCAGGGCAAACCCCTGAATCACGGCGATTGAACGATACGCGGCCGTGATAGGGCCGCGAGCGCGATTCCAACCGGTACCAAAAATCTGGGGCCGAGGATGCGCAGATTAACCCGGTTCGGGGTCAATCCTTTCTCGATTTAGGCGAATCGCGACCAGGCAGGGGACATTCCGTGCCCGCTGTGAATAACACGCGTGTAAGATGACGCTTGACTCTCCGCAACGTTCGCGAGAACCTCCAAGTCGAACTGCTTCGGCGGTTTGGCGTTTCGGGGAGGAAACGCTCGTATCAGACCCTTTCAGTGGCGGCGCGTTCATCGCGCCGCCCTTTTTCTTTCTGGCGGCCGGAAATCCAGTGTTCAGGCAATTGTCCGTCCCGTCCATCAGGGGGCGGGCAAGGGGTGTCCTTTGTGCCCACGGCGCCCTGAGATTCGGCGCTCTGCGACCACCAGGCCCAAAAAGAAGTCGGGGCGGCCGGTTGCCCGGCCGCCCCTTTTAGATCGGCATTCTGAAGTTCTGTAGGTACGGCTCGCCCGGGGTCAGGATGGGCTGCCGAATTGAACTTCTCGAAAAACAATAATTCGATATCGACCTTCGTTCAATCCAGTAAGAGAAATTACATCATGGAATATTCAGGCATCTCCATCGCGGATGGGATTTCCTCAAGACCGGCCTTTCGCGAAAAGTCCTTCCTCCAGGTCAAGGCGTGGCCGATGTGGATTCTGCGAAACGTGCTCAATTTCGACGTTTGACCCTCGTTGCGGCGAAGCAACGGTGAGGCATTTCCCGCTCCAGGCGATCTCCAAAACGAAAAAGGGCGGCTCTTTCGAGCCGCCCCTGACGTCTTTTCCAGTCTGAGTCGGCGTGGACTAGAAGTCCATGCCGCCCATGTCAGGCATGCCGCCACCGCCGCCATGGCCGTGGCCGCCGGCGTCTTTCTTCGGCGCGTCCGCGATTGCGGCTTCCGTCGTGATCAGCAGGCCCGCCACCGAAGCGGCGTTCTGCAGGGCGACGCGAACCACTTTCGCCGGGTCGATGATGCCCATCTCGACCAGGTCGCCGTATTCTTCCGTCTGAGCATTGAAGCCGAAGTTCTTGTTCGACTTTTCCGACTTGATGCGGCCGACGACGATCGAGCCTTCAACGCCTGAGTTTTCTGCGATCTGGCGGATCGGGGCTTCCAGGGCCTTACGGACGATGTCGATGCCGGCTTGCTGGTCTTCGTTGTCGCCGACGACCTTGATGGCCCAGGCAGCGCGCAGGAGAGCAGCGCCGCCGCCGGAGACGATGCCTTCTTCAACGGCCGCGCGGGTCGCGTTGAGGGCGTCGTCAACACGGTCCTTGCGCTCTTTCACTTCGACTTCCGTCGCGCCGCCGACCTTGATCACCGCAACGCCGCCCGCGAGTTTCGCGAGACGCTCCTGCAGTTTCTCTTTGTCGTAGTCGGACGTGGTTTCTTCGATCTGCTTGCGGATCTGGCCGATGCGGGCCTCGATGTCTTTCTTCTTGCCGCCGCCGTCGACGATCGTGGTGTTCTCCTTGGAGATGGTGACGCGCTTGGCCTTGCCGAGCATGTCGATCGTGACGTTCTCCAGCTTGATGCCAAGGTCTTCGGAGATGACGGTGCCGCCCGTGAGGATGGCAATGTCTTCCAGCATGGCCTTGCGGCGATCGCCGAAGCCCGGGGCTTTCACAGCCGCGACTTTCAGGCCGCCGCGCAGCTTGTTCACGACCAGGGTCGCGAGAGCTTCACCTTCGACGTCTTCCGAGATGATCAGCAGAGGACGGGCGGTCTGAACGACCGATTCCAGCACCGGGAGCAGGGGCTGGAGCGAGGCCAGCTTCTTCTCGTGCAGCAGGATAAGGGCGTCCTCGAGGCTTGCCTCCATCTTGTCCGCGTTGGTGATGAAGTAGGCCGAGAGGTAGCCGCGGTCGAACTGCATGCCTTCGACGACGTCGAGTTCGGTTTCGAGCGACTTGGCTTCTTCAACCGTGATGACGCCTTCGTTGCCGACTTTTTCCATCGCCTGGGCGATCATGTTGCCGATGTCGCTCTCGCCGTTGGCCGAGATGGTGCCGACCTGCGCGATCTCCTGGTTGGTGGAGACTTTTTTCGACTGCTTTTTCAGGTTCTCGACGACTTCGAGAACGGCTTTCTCGACGCCGCGCTTGAGGTCCATCGGGTTCATGCCGGCCGCGACGCGCTTGAGGCCTTCGCGGACGATCGCCGCCGCGAGGACGGTGGCGGTGGTGGTGCCGTCGCCAGCGACGTCGTTCGCCTTGGAGGCGACTTCGCGGATCATCTGCGCGCCCATGTTCTCGAACTTGTCAGCAAGTTCGATTTCCTTGGCGACGGTGACGCCGTCCTTGGTGGAGCGGGGAGCGCCGAAGGATTTCTCGATGATCACGTTGCGGCCTTTCGGGCCCAGCGTGACTTTCACGGCGTTGTTGAGGATCTCGACGCCGCGCATCATGCGCTCGCGCGCGTCGGACGAGAATTGAACGTGTTTGGCTGCCATTGGTCTGGATCTCTTCAGTAATGAATGGGGATTGGCGCGCGTTACTTCTTCGCGGGCTTGTCGACGATGCCGAGGATGTCGCTCTCTTTCATGATGATGAGCTCCTCGCCGTCGATGGTGACTTCCGTGCCCGACCACTTGCCGAACAGCACGCGGTCACCGGCTTTCACGTCGAGCGGCGTGATCTTGCCGTCTTCGGCGCGGGCGCCGGAGCCCACGGCAACGATTTTGCCTTCCTGGGGTTTTTCCTTGACGGTGTCGGGGATGATGATCCCGCCTTTGGATTTCTCTTCTTCCTTCACGCGGCGGACCAGCACGCGGTCGTGGAGCGGCCTAAAGCTCATGTTTCCCTCGTCATTTGGTGGCTGCGGAACGCCCCCAAGGGCGCCCGTCAGAATGCGTCGCTAGCAGTCACCTCTGGTGAGTGCCAACGGTGACAGGGAGATAGGGGGGCAAGGCTGAGCCCGTCAAGCGGGCTCAGGGGGCAAAACGGAGATTCAGCAGGTGCAGCGGCCAGAATCTCTGGTCATTCCGCTATTGCAACGAACCGGAAAGCGAGAACGGAGAAGGGTCGCCGTTGGACTGGGCGGTCGCCTGGCCGGTCCAGACCACTACGGGATTTCCCTCCGGAACGGGCCTGCCGTCCAGCTCCGTAGCTTCCATGGCCCAGCCGAGCTCCTTCTGGACAGCGGCCTCGAGACGGGTGGCCATCGCCCGATGGGCATCGAGGCCGGGGTGCCAGTCGCAGCCGAAGCGGCGGGCGGACTGGGGCGGGCTGAACTCGATGAAGGACACGCGGAGGTCGCCGTCCTTGCGGATAGTCTCGGTCGCGCCGAACACCGATGCCCGGGCGGCGACATAGGCGTCCCCACTGAGCATCGGACCGAAAACGGCGAAAATCTTCGCTTCCGCGTAGGCGGCGCGGAGCTTTCGGAGCATGCCGATGTAAGCCGCATCGAACCTGTCGCCGGGATCGCCCGCGGAAAAATCGCTGGTTCCAAGGTTAATCACAATCACTTGGGGCTGGTAGACGGACCCCGGCCAGAGCGATGTGCCGCCGGGCAGCATCTTCCAGCTCGCTTTGTCCATGGTGGCGTCATCGCCGGCGTAGTTGCGGATGAGGCCGTAACCATCGATCGAGATGGAGTGCAGATCCGCGCCAAAGTCCTTCGCGGCCAGTGCAGGGTAGGCGAGGTCGGCATTCTGGGTGGCGTGGGTGTAGGTGCAGAACTGGTCCGCGCCCTCGACGCCATAGCCCGATGTAATGCTGTCGCCGATCACAAGCATGCGTCGTTCCGGCATGGCCGTGGGAGCGATCGGGCCATCCGAGCGGATATCCAAGACGCGCGTCGGACCGGAGGGAGCGCCGGTGCGGCGGGTGATGCGGATGGTGTGTTCGCCTGCTGTCCCATTGAACAGAGTGTAGTTGGTCGGGCCTTCCTGCAGGTCGAGCTTCGAGGCTACGCCGTCGATTTCCACGTTCAGCCAGTTGTCGCCGTAGTCATCGATCGTGGCAGTGAGCCGTTTGCCGGTGAATTTCGCTTCGAAACCGCTGCCCGGCCATTGGAGGATGAAGCCGCCGCCGCGCTCGGGCTCGGATCGCCCGAGGATGCGTACGCCCTGCGCATGGGCTGCGCCGGCGGAGATCAGGGCGAGGGCGATGGCCGGGATGAAACGGATGAGGTGCTGCATGGACATGGAGCAGCAGGAACGGCGCCGGTTCGCGCAAAGCGAGGCGGTAAAAACAGTTGCGCCGTCGCGCGGGGCGCGAATGTCCCAAAGCGCGGTCAATGAACGCATTGACCAAGGAGTCGGAGGAAGAGAAGCCGAACTTCGGCGCGGACAGTATCGTTCCGGTTGGATATCCGAGATGGCCCTGCGGCTCGCGCGTTACACGAAGGGACACCTAAGCGCACCGTTTATGGACGGTTTCTGTATAGCAGGAGCGTGTGTTGCTAGCGCGCGGAACTATTCCCGCTGCAGGAAGCTTTCTTGCGGCCTGATCGCCTTCCAGGAGAGTATCTTCGCCGCTAGCTTTCCGCTCGGCAGGCGCCACTCAGCCTCGACATAGCCGGTTGTCTTCGAGCGGTTTACCACCTTCGCCTCGATCTCGATCAGCGGGCCGGAGACCGGGCGGAAGATCTTCACCTGCAGGTCCTGCGTGGTGAAGCCTTCGCCATCCTCGAGTGCTGTCGCCATGCACATCGAGACGATGTTGTCCGACAGCGCCGCGATCCAGCCGCCGAAGACGCGACCGTCATTGATGTCGCGCGAACCGTCATTGGGCCAGCGGAAGAGAACGCGGCCGACCTCGGCCTCCTTGCACCACAGGTCCGGCCGGATGCCCATGTTGAGGTGAGCGGGCGGCAGCTCGCCGGACATGAAGCGCTTTACCCGCGCATTCACGTGCGGTGGCAGGTTAGGGAAACCATCGAAGCTCATGCGGCGTCCGTTCAGGTAATGTGTCTGGACGTCGCTAGCGGAGTTCTTCGACGCCTGAAAGGGGGCGGGTTCCCGCCGCCGTCTAGCTGCCCCCGCCTAGCTGCCAGTGGCCGCCTTGAAGTTCAGCGCCACGCCGTTGATGCAGTAGCGCAGGCCGGTCGGCGGCGGGCCGTCGGGGAAGACGTGGCCGAGATGGCTGCCGCAGTTGGAGCAGTGCACTTCGGTCCGGACCATGCCGTGGCTCTTGTCGACCGACTCTTCCACTGCGCCTTCGAGGGGCACGGTGAAGCTGGGCCAGCCTGTGCCGCTCTCGAATTTCAGCTTGGACTCGAAGAGCGCCTTTTCGCATCCGGCGCAGGAAAACACGCCGGCGCGCTTTTCATGGAGGAGCGCGCAGGAGTTGGGCATTTCGGTGCCGTGCCGGCGCATGACGACATACTGCTCGGGAGTCAGTTTCTCGCGCCACTGAGCTTCGGTCAGGACGAACGGGAAAGCGTGCGGGGCCATATTTTCCTCCAACAGAGGCGGGCGGAAAGTCGCCCGGTCAGCCCCTATATAGGAGCATCTTCCGGGCAATCACGCCACGAACCGGCTAGATCGCCGTGACGCCGCCATCGACCACGATGTTCTGGCCGGTGAGCCAGGCGCCTGCGCGGGAGGCGAGCATCACGGCGGCGCCGGCGATGTCGTCGGGCACGCCGATGCGGCGGAGCGGGGTTTCCTCCTCGCGCTGTTCCTTGGTCGCCGGGTCTTCCCAAAGCGCCTTGGCGAAGTCGGTCTTCACGAGGCCCGGAGAGATGCAGTTCACGCGGATGCCGCTTGGCCCGAGTTCGGCGGCGAGGTTGCGGGCGAGCTGGACGTCGGCCGCTTTGGAGACGCAGTAGGCGCCGATGACGGTGGACGCTCGCAGGCCGCCGATGGAGGAGATGATGATGATCGCGCCCTCCTTCCGTTGCGCCATCTGCGGCGCGACCAGTGTGGTCAGTGTGTTGTTCGAGATGATGTTGTTGGAGAGGATCTTTGCGAAGGCCTCGTCCGTGATACCCGACATCGGGCCGTAGTAGGGGTTCGACGCTGCGTTGCAGACCAGGATGTCGATCTTGCCGAAGGCGGCGTTTGTTTCGTCGACCAGGCGCTTGAGGTCGTCCTTGGACGAGATGTTGGCCGGACAGGCGATGGCCGTGCCGTCGCCGTACTTCTTGTTGATTGCAGCGGCGACTTCCTCGCACGGGCCGGGCTTGCGGGACGAGATCGTGACCCGGGCGCCGTGCTCGGCAAACTGTTCCGCGATGGCCTTGCCAATGCCTTTGGTGGATCCGGTGATGATCGCAGATTTGCCGGTGAGGTCGAACAGGGTTCCGGTGGCTGGCATGGGCGGGACTCTTTCTTTTTGGCCATCGGGGCGAGCGCCCCAGTTTTCTGACGCAATGATCTTGCGTTCATAGCGCCGGTAACGGGGAATGGAAGCAGGCTCGAAGAATACCGGAGGAAAGCATGGCGGGCAGGCTGGACGGACGGCGGGCGATCGTGACCGGCGCGGCCTCCGGTATCGGCAAGGCATCGGCAGTGTTGTTCGCCGATGAGGGCGCGAAGGTGCTGGCTGTGGACCTTCCAGGGAAGGGGTTGGAGGCGCCGAAGGGCGGCTATGCGCTGGAGATCGACATCACCGACAGCGATGCCCCCCAGCGGATCATCGAAACTGCAGTGGGCATGCTTGGCGGGCTGGACGTGCTGTTCAACAACGCCGGGGTCAGCGGGCGCTGGCGCGTAGAGGAGATGACGGACGAGCAGTGGGACAGGGTGCAGGCCGTGAACGTGCGCGCGCCGTTCCGCATCGCGCGGGCGGTCATACCGGAGCTGAAAAAATCTGCAGCCGGGAGGATCATCAACACGGCGTCGGTGATGGCGGAGGTGACGGATATTGGCTTGGCCGCCTACTGCGCCTCGAAGGCCGGGGTCGCGGGGCTGACGCGGACTCTGGCTCTGGAACTCGGCAAATTCGGGATCACGGCAAACTACCTCCTGCCGGGTGCGATACGGACCGGCATGACGTCGGCCCTCTGGGACGAGCGGCCCGACATCGCCGAGATCTGGGCGAAGAAGGCGGCGCTGCGGCGGCTGGGAGAGCCGGAAGACTTGGCCCGCGTGGCGCTGTTCCTCGCTTCCGACGATGCGCGGTTCGTGACGGGGCAGGGTCTTGCGGCGGACGGTGGCTTGACGCTTCGGTGCTGAGACGACCTGCCGCTGCCGCGCGCTGTAATGTTCAGGTTGTGCTCGGCCGCGACGCGCGGGATGTTGCTCACGACGCGGAACCAAGCTTGGGATTAGCCTATGTCAGCCTATGAGCTTTTCGTCCTTGCGATCGCCGGCGCCAATGGCGGTTTGCTCTACTGGATGATCTCACGCCGCCAGCGCGTGTACGCCTGGATCAAGGCGCGCCGCCGCCGCTAGGTCTCTTGGCGCCTTTCCCGGAACTCATACGCTGACTTCACGTTGCACAATCAGCAACGGAGTTAGCGTCATGAATGAAGTTTCGATCATCGGCGCGATCGTCATCGGTATTCTTGCCGGCTGGATCGCGGAACAAATCATGGGCCGTGAGCATGGCCTTCTCACCAATCTCGTCGTCGGTGTTGTCGGCGCGTTCCTCGGCGCACTTGTCGCCGGAATGCTCGGCGTCGGTTTCGCCGGCTTCTGGGGCAGCCTCGCAGTCTCGACCGTAGGCGCGATCCTGCTTCTGGCGATCGTTGGGATGCTCAGACCACGCCGGATGCTCTGACGGAATCCAGCATCTGGTGATGAAGCGGCCGCCCCGAGCACAGGGCGGCCGCTTTCATATGCGCTAGTGGCTCGGGCTCGATGGCGGCGGCGCGGGCTTGTAGGGATTCTTCTTCACCCAGCGCCAGCGATCGTAGATCACGTAGATGAAGACCAGCCAGCTCACAGCCAGAACGCCAAAGCCTGTCATCAGCGCCCATGGGGGGGCGTCAGGACTCATGCGCGCCCAAACGACCAGGGCCGCCCCCAGCACGATGCCGGCAAAGCCGAGCATGCGCTTCGTGCGGTGAAGGCCCCGCACTTTCTGGACCCAGTCCATCCGGCGCTTGTCCTCCGGATCGAGTTTTGGCGCCGCGGGAGATGGCATGCCGGTCGGCTTGTGCTGGGATGGGTTAATCATTCTTACGCGGCGCTGCTGTTGTCTCGCCCTCTTCAAGGAATGGAACATAGTACTTTTCGTGGCAAGCGACGCAGACTTGGTAGAGGTCACCGCCTGCGTCGAACATCCGTTCCTTGTCGCGCGCTTCTGTCGCTATTTTCACTTCGCGCGCCTGCGCCACGAGCTGCAGCGCGAATCTGCTCCAGTCGCCATTGTCGCCCTCCTCTAGAACGCGGATGCGGCCGGGCAGCAGCAGGAGATTGCCTCCTTCGGCGACAATCGCCGCCTCGTTCTCGGCCTCCGCCCATTGATCGGGCGTGTCGGGGGCAAGGTCTTCGACGCCATTTTCGTCCTCCCATGTGCCCGCGCGGCCCCACAGGCCCACGGCGGCGGGATTGATGATGTGCGCCATGATTTGCTTAGTAGGGAACGTTGTATCGAAAACGACGTCAGGCTTGGGCGGCGCGCAACCGGCCAGGAAGGCTAGCCAGGACGACACAACCATGAACGACATGCGCATATGACTTTTGTCCATGAGCTGACGATGACGCCGCACGGAACGCCGTAGCGCGCCCTTGCGGATGGACCGAGCACATTCGTGGACGCGGGCGGCGAGGCGACAGCGATGTTCGCCGGCGTGTCTGCGGGGCTATTTCTTCGCGTCTATCAGCGCGTTGTAAACCAGGTTGTACGAGATTGCCCGCGTTGGCGGCGTGCCGGCGTCGGGGCGCGATCCGTTGAGGTTCTGGATCATGCCGACAAAGACGACGTCGTTGGTGGGGTCGATCCAGAACCACGTGCCGAAGGCGCCGCCCCAGTAGAAGCTGTTCTTGCCCTGCTTGGTGTTGGCGGCAGCGGGATCCATTACGATCGCGAAGTCCATGCCGAAGCCGATGCCTTCCTGGCTAGGCCCGTAGAGATCA
>JAUYPV010000080.1 GCA_030697555.1 Hyphomonadaceae bacterium | reverse complement strand
CGCGGGAATTCCTGTTTCCAGAAATCGCGGCAGTGGCTGCAGGTGTAGGAGGCGTACTCCTCGATGGTCACGGGCGCGGAGGCTTGGCCCATCGGCACGTCGCCGAGGACGGGTGTGACGGGCACCGGCTTGAAGCCGTCGGCCGCTGTCTGGGTCTGGTCGCCGCAGGCGGCGAAGAGAAGCGCGGCGGCGGCCAGCGTCGCGACAGGCGCGAGGCGGCGCGAAGCGGAGGCGAAGGCCATCGGAAAACTCCCAAGGTTCGAAGCCAGCCTGTTTCAGGCAAGTCTGGCGGCTTTCAATGCTCTTCAGATTCTGGCGAGGTTTTGGCGAAAGACATGAGCTGGGTCAACGCACGCTAGCGTCAGGCGGATTTAACGTGGTTCTCTTTGGGTCAACACTGCCTGGCCGAGTTCTTCCAGGGCCTTGCGGACGATGGGGGTCTGGATCTGCGCGAGGCTGCGGACGAGGGCTTCGCGCTCGACCGGGCTGAGCGAGCGAGGGCGGGGGGCGCTGACCTGGTTGGGGGCGGCGGTGTGCACGATGCGGATGGTCTTCACCTTCGAGCCGCTCGCGAGATTGACCCGCTGCAGGATGTGTTCGGCGGCGTGCTGGATCATTGGCGCGGCGGCGGATGGTGCGCGCAGGTGGAGCGTGCCGCCGGACTTGCCCTTTGAGACGCGGATGGGCTGGGTAATTTCGGCAAGGCGTGGCCCGACGATTTCGGCCCAACGCGAGGCAAGCGTATCGGCGGCTGGGCCGGCCTCTTTCAAGATTGGCTTGAGGGCGCGGGTGACCGCGTAGCCGAGATTGCGGGCGTGGCGGTAGACCGGGATGGCGCGCACTTCGGCCAGACGCGCCAGAGCGATGCGTTCTTCCTCCTCGCGGCGCCAGTCTGTAGTCATGGGTGCACCTTGCCAAATTCCGGGCCCTGGCGGAATCCAAAAGACACATGATCGCTAACAGGCCCAAAGCCTTACTCACCGCACTGGATAGCTGGTACCGGCGCCATGCCCGGAACCTGCCCTGGCGGGTGGGGCCGGGAGCTCGGGATAAGGGCAAAAAGCCCGATCCCTATCTGGTGTGGCTGTCGGAAGTGATGCTGCAGCAGACGACGATTCCCCATGCTGCGCCCTACTTTCTGGCGTTCAAAGCACGCTGGCCGAAGGTGAAGGATCTCGCAGCTGCGAGCTGGGAGGACGTTTCGGCGGCGTGGGCCGGGCTCGGCTATTACAGCCGGGCAAGGAACCTCCATGTCTGTGCGAAACTGGTCTCGGAGCGGGGAGGTTTTCCACAGGACGCGGAGGGGTTGCGCGAGCTGCCCGGCGTCGGGCCCTACACGGCGGCGGCGATCGCGGCGATTGCGTTCGATGAAAAGGTCGCACCGGTCGACGGGAATATCGAGCGGGTGATGTCGCGGGTCCGCGCCGTCGGGTCGGATGGAACGGAGGCCGGCTGGCGGCGGGCAAAGATCGAGATCGGCGCACGGACGCAGGAGCTGTTCGACGCGCTGCCCGAAACTCAGCGCGCCGGGGACCTGGCGCAAGCGCTGATGGATCTCGGCGCGACGGTATGCACGCCGAAGAAGCCGAACTGCCTGATCTGTCCCCTGGCGAAGATGTGCGCGGCGCGAGCGGAGGGCGATCCGGAGCGTTATCCGGTGAAGGCGGCAAAAAAAGAACGACCAGTGCGGTATGGCTCGGCGTTCGTGGCGGTTCGCGGCAGCGAGGTGCTGCTAGTGCGACGTCCCGCGAGTGGTCTGCTCGGCGGGATGATGATGCCGCCGGGAAGCGAGTGGCGCGAGACGAAGCCGAAGGATGCGCTCAAGGGCGCGCCGCTGAAGCTGACATGGGCGCATGTAGGGGAAGTACGCCATGCGTTCACCCACTTCGCGTTGAAACTGGACGTCTACCGCGCCGAGGCGCCGGCACAAGCCAAGGTTGCAGGTGAATGGATGCCGGCAAAGGATGCGCTGGCGGCGCTGCCTACGGTAGGGCGCAAGGCGGTGCTGCTTGCGGTCGGGGGACACGCTGGCGTCACGGCGCGGCGACTAGTATCGTAGGAATGTACAGGGGGTGAAGCGATGCGGCTCCACTTTTTCATGCTGTTCCTTGCCGTGGCGCCCAATGCGTTGTCGCAGACGCCGCCTGCGACGGAACAGAAACAGCCGCCACAAACTGAATGGATGATCCGGGATGAATCTGGAGTGCTGCGCTCGTACAACAAAGCGCAGATCGAGGAACTGAAAAAGCAGGGCGCAATTTTTCCCCTCGAGCTTGGCTGCCCCGTAGACTATTCCGACATCGATGCGGAGAAGGCGGCCAGCAAGGAACATCGCAGGAAAATGAAAGACGAGATCATTCCGCTGAAGCACCAGTACGAGCAGGAGCTTTACTATCGCCAGCGCGCGCAAAAGAGACTCCAAGAGACGTGTGGGGCGGCGAATACCGTCAATCCAAGCGGTTATGTGAGCTTCGAAGAAATCACGCGGAAGGCGTGCGATGTGATCGGCGAAGTGTGCATGCCGGTGAAACACTGGTGAGCGGCGGCGGCTGGAGAGAAGGCGAACTCGCTACAATCCGCAGGGCTTACGCACAGGAGATCCTGTCGAGTGTCGGCGTGGAGTTTCCGGAACTCGAGGAAGCGTACGCCACGGTGAAGCGCGAACACTATCTCGGGCCGGGGCCGTGGAAGATTCTTGGCGGAACGCGCTATCAGGCGCCGGATGACGATCCCGCGGCACTCTACGAGGACGTGCTGGTCGCGCTCATTCCTGAGCGCGGGCTCAACAACGGCCAACCGTCCGGTCATGCGATCTGGCTGTCCGCCGCGCACCCCAAGCCTGGCGATCATGCCGTGCATGTTGGCGCTGGCGTCGGCTACTACACGGCGATCCTCGCACACATTGTCGGACCGCACGGGCGAGTGACGGCTATCGAGCACGAGCCGGAGCTTGCGGCGCGGGCCACGGTAAATCTCGCGCATCTTCCCACTGTGGAAGTGCTGCAAGGCAATGGCGCGACGATCGCGTTCGATCCAGCGGACGTCATCTATGTGAATGCCGGCGCGACACGCCCGATGGATGCCTGGCTCGACCGGCTGAAGGAGGGCGGGCGGCTGGTGATGCCGCTGACGACTAATTCGACTTTCGACGCCCTGGCGCCCGGCGCCGCGCGGGGAGCGATGTTCTGCATCAAGCGGCGCGGCAGCGAGTTCCTGGCTGAGTTCGTGTCGGCTGCCGCTTTCATTCCCGGCGAGGGCATGCGCGATCCCGAGTCCGAGGCGGCGCTCGCGGCGGGGTTTGCGAAGGGCGGCGCAGAGAAGGTCACGCGGCTTTACCGCACCGGCGATCTGCCGGACGAACAATGCTGGGTGCGAGCGCCCGGATGGGCGCTCGCCTATCATTGATCCCTAGACGAGCGCCGCCTTCACGGCGGCTGGCGTGATCGGGATGTGACGCATCCGTGCGCCGCACGCGTTGAAGATCGCGTTGCCGATGGCCGGACCGACGATCGTCGTCGCCGGTTCGCCGAGGCCAACGGGAACCTCCGCGCTGTCGACGAAGGTGATGTCGAGCTCAGGCACATCTGCAAGGCGAAGCGGCGTATAGGCGCCGAGATTGGTTGCCTTTACGTTGCCGTTCTCGAACTCCGTACCTTCGTGGAGCGCGAGCGAGAGGCCCCAGAGCGACGCGCCTTCCATCTGCGCGCGGGCGCCGTCGGGATCGACGATGGTGCCGGCGTCGGCGACAAGCGTGAGCTTTTCGACTTTTACCTTGCCTGTTCCTTTGTCGACATTGACGCGCGCGACGCAGGCGACCCAGGTCGGCATGTCGCGTTCCTGGCCGAACGATGTCGCGAGGCCGAGGCCCGTACCGGCGGGAAGCTGTCCGCCCCAGCCTGCTTTTTCCGCCGCGAGCTTCACGACGTTGGCCTGACGCGAGGCGCCGCCGACGGAGTTGGGCGCCGTGCCGGCGTTGGCGCCTTCAGCGGTGAGCAGCTTCAGGCGGAAGGCGACAGGGTCCATCTTCAGCTTGTGCGCCGCCTCGTCCATGAAGCTTTCGAGCGCCCAGTTGGTGAAGCCCGGCCCCACCGACCGCAGCCAGCCCGGCCTGAAGGTCTTGTTGGCGAGATCGTTGGAGATCGCGCGAACTTTGTGGGCGCCGACCGTGTACCAGTGGTTCGCGCCATTGATCGCGAACGGGTCGAAGGGAACGTCCTTCTCGCCTTTCGGCATAAAGAACGGCGCCATGACTTCGGTGGGCCAGCCAGCGGCGACATGCTGTTCCATGGCGGTGACGTTGCCGTCCTTGTCGAAGGCCATGCGCAGCTTCTGCACGGAGGGCGAGCGAACGCTGTCGAACTTCACGTCGTCCTCGCGCGTCATGATCATCTTCACCGGCCTGCCGATGGCTTTCGAGGCCAGCGCCGCGCCTACGGCATAGTCGCCGTTGAGCCGCCGGCCGAAGCCGCCGCCGAGGCGGTAGGTCTTCATGACGACGTCGGTCTCGGGGACCTCAAGCGCCGTGGCGAGCCAAGGCAGGACGAGGCTCTGCCACTGGTTGCCGGTGTGGATCTCCCACTTGCCGTCCTTCTGCAGGGCGAGGGCGTTGAGCGGCTCCATCTGGAAGTGCAGCGCTGTCGCCGTGGTGTAGGTCGCCTCGATGGATGATTTAGCGGCGCGGAAGGCAGGCGCCGTGTTTGTGTTGCCGAGCGGCAGGACAGAGCCTGAGTTCGGGTTGGCGATCAGCTTTGCGGCGTGATCCTGGATGTCCTTCTCGGAGACGTTGGCGGTTGGGCCGGGCGTGTACTCGAGCGTGATGGCCTTGGCTGCCTTCATGGCCGCGGGCCAGGTTTCGGCGATCACGACTGCCCAGCCCGGCACGGTGTTCGATGCGTCCTTCAGGACGACGGTCTGGAGATAGCCTTTGATCTCCTTGGCCGGCGCATCCATCACATAGTTGACCTGCGAGCCGTTGCGTGTCGGCGGCAGGATCGGACAGCCATAGACCATGCCCTCGACCTTGGCGTCGATGCCGTAAATGGCCGTGCCGTCGGTCTTCTCGACGATGTCGAGCGAGGTGACCGGCTTGCCGATGAGCTTGCGGTCGGCGACCGGTTTCAGCGCGATCTTGGCGAGGTCTTCCGGCGTGTAGGTCTTGGCGACGCCTTTGCGGACGATGTCCCTGTAGGAGATCTTCTTCGAGCCGGAGACGATCTGGCCGTTTTCCGCCTTGCAGCTTGCGGGATCGACCCCGAGCGCCGTGGCGCCAGCTTCGATCATCGCCGCACGGCCGGCGGCCCCGGCCTGGCTGTAGAGCGGATAGGTCTGCCACACCGACCACGAACCGCCGGTGACCATGAGGCCCCATTTCGGATCGCTGTCGACATGCTTGATGCGGACGTTTTCCCACGGCGCCTCGAGTTCGTCAGCGAGGATGCGGGCGAGCGATGTGCCGACGTGCTGGCCCATCTCGGCGCGGATGACATTGACGGTGACGATGCCGTTGTTGTCGATCGAGTACCACAGCGTCGGCTCGAAGGGTGGGGCGTTGGATGCGCCAGCGGTCTGATCGCATGCTGTGAGGAAGCTGAACGCGACGCCGGCGCCGGCGGTGGTGACGAGGAAGCCGCGGCGGCTGAGGATTGGCGTGTTCACGGGCGTATCCATGATCAGGCTCCTTTCATCGCGTTGGCGGCCTGACGGACGGCGGCGCGGATGCGGGTGTAGGTCATGCAGCGGCAGAGATTGCCGGTCATCTGTTCGTCGATCTCGGCGTCGGTGATGTTCGGGTTGTCCTTGAGCACAGCGGCGGCCTGCATGATCTGGCCGGACTGGCAGTAGCCACATTGCGGCACCTGCAATTCCTGCCAGGCTTTCTGGACCGGATGGGCGCCCTTCGGGTCGAGGCCTTCGATCGTCGTGATCTCGGCGCCTTCGACGGCACTGAGCGGCGTGATGCAGGAACGTGTCGCCTTGCCGCCGATATGGACGGTGCAGGCGCCGCACATGCCGATGCCGCAGCCAAACTTGGTGCCGGTCAGGCCGGCGTCGTCGCGTAACACCCAGAGGAGCGGCGTGTCGGCGTCAGCCTCCACCGTCATCTGTTTTCCGTTGATCTTGAAGCTGGCCATGCCTTGCACCCTCCGACCTGATAACCGGCTCGGCGCGGGCCCATGTGAACGTCCGGGCTGTGACGGGCGCCGGCAGGTATTTGCGTGTATGGTTCTCTCTTTGGGCTTCGATGTCCAGCGTCTGGCGATAGTTGCGAAGGCCCAAGAACGCGGCGGCATTTGCGAGACGGCGCCTCCACAAGACGCGTGCAGCGGTTATATTGGACGGATTGAGACCCTCGAGGATTTAAGTCGATGACCGCGAAGTCGCCGCCAGTGAAGCTAGATCCAGCGGGAAGGGGCCGTATCTACGAGAGTATTCTCGACACGATCGGCAACACGCCACTGATCCGCGTGCGCCGGTTTGCGCAGAGCGAGGGCGTGGTCGCCGACCTGCTGCTGAAGCTGGAATTCTTCAATCCGCTCGCCAGCGTGAAGGACCGCATCGCGCTGGGCATGATCATCGACATGGAGAATGAAGGCCGGATCGAGCCGGGCAAGACGACGCTGGTGGAGCCGACTTCGGGCAATACCGGGATCGGGCTGGCGTTCGTGGCGGCGTCGCGCGGCTACAAGCTGATCCTCACCATGCCGGAGTCGATGTCGATCGAGCGGCGCAAGATGCTGGCGCTGCTGGGCGCGCAGGTGGAGCTGACGCCGAGAGAGAAAGGCATGCGCGGGGCGATCGAGAAGGCGAACGAGTTTCTTGCGACCATTCCGGGTTCGGTGATGCCCAGCCAGTTCGACAATCCGTCCAACCCCGCTATCCACGACCGCACCACGGCGGAGGAGATCTGGAAGGACACGGAAGGTCAGGTCGACGTGATAGTCTCCGGCGTCGGCACGGGGGGCACATTCACCGGCTGCGCGCGCACGCTGAAGCCGCGGCGGCCGAACTTGAAGATGGTGGCCGTGGAGCCCGAGAAATCGCCAGTGCTGTCGGGAGGCCAGCCGAGCCCGCACATCATCCAGGGCATCGGCGCAGGATTCATCCCGGTCAACATGGACGTGAGCTATATCGACGAGATCCAGCAGGTGTCGAACGAGCGGGCCATCGAACTGGCGCGCAAGATCGCCAAGACCGAGGGCGTGGCGGTAGGCATCTCGTCTGGCGCGGCGCTGGGCGCAGCGATCGAAGTCGGCAAACGGGCGGAGATGAAGGACAAGAAGATCGTGGTGATCATCCCGTCCTTCGCCGAGCGCTATCTCTCGACCGTGCTGTTCGAGGGGATCGGGTAAAGGCTGTGATCAGCCCGGCCATTGCTGCCTGGATATTCGGAGTTGGGCTGGCAGTGCTGGTTCTGTTCCAACTTGCGCTGGCGGCAGGAGCGCCATGGGGCGCACTGGCGATGGGCGGCAGATACCCGGGTCGATTCCCGCCGGCGATGCGCGTTGCGGCGCTGGTGCAGGTTGTCCTCTACGGCGCCATGGGCGCAATCGTCTTCGCGCGCGCAGGATTGCTCCTGCCGGAGCTTTTCACTGTTTCGCACGTGGCGGTGTGGGTGGTCGTTGCACTCATGGCTGTCGCCGTCGTGCTCAACGTGATTACGCCGAGCAAGTGGGAGCGGCGGCTTTGGGCGCCGGTGGCGCTTGTGTTGCTGGCGACAAGCGTGGTCGTGGCGTTGGGCGAATAGCGGCGCGGACGATGGCCGAATGCGGCGCCGGAAAACCGGCGGCGCTGCCGTCCGGCCTGGGCGAGGGATGTATCTTCGCTGTCGCCGGAGTTGCTACGTGAATGCTGCCGACAAGCTCGCCGGGATAGATTGGAGCGCAGTCGAAGCAAGCCTTGACGAGGCAGGCTGCGCTGTGACGCCGCCGTTGCTGGATGCGGGCGCCTGCGCGGCATTGTGTGCGTCCTATGACGACGGCGCTCTTTTCCGCAGCAAGGTGGTGATGGCGCGTCATGGTTTCGGGCGTGGGGAGTACAAGTATTTCTCCTACCCGCTGCCGAAGACCGTCGAGACCTTGCGTACGGCGCTCTATCCACGGCTCGTCCTTATCGCGAACCGGTGGGAGGAGATGCTTGGGCGCGAACGGCGTTTTCCGGAGACTCATTCCGAATTTCTGAAGACGTGCCATACGGCCGGGCAGGCGCGGCCTACGCCCCTGCTCCTGCGGTACGGGCCAGGCGACTACAACTGCCTGCACCAGGATCTCTATGGCGAAGAGGTGTTTCCGCTGCAGGTCGCTGTTTTGCTGTCGGCGCCCGAGGAGGATTTCACCGGCGGCGAGTTCGTGATGACGGAGCAGAGGCCCCGCATGCAGTCGCGGGCGGAGGTTGCGCCACTGCGCCAAGGCTGCGGCGTTATCTTTGCGGTGAACGAGCGGCCGTTGCGTGGGACGCAGGGCGTCTATCGCGTCCGGATGCGCCATGGCGTCAGCCGCGTCCGGTCAGGGTCGCGATACACGCTGGGTGTGATCTTTCATGACGCCGCCTGATTAGGGCCGCCTGACGTGGCCACTTGACTTTGACGCCGCGTAAAAGACGCAGGGTGGCGTCAATTCGAGGACGGCGGCCAAAGGGCGAGACATGTTTCGTATCGGAGAATTCGCACAGATCGCCCAGGTTTCTGGACGCCTGCTGCGCTATTACGACCAGCTCGGGCTGATCGCACCGATCAGAATCGATCCGCAGACCGGCTATCGCTGGTATAGCGCGAGACAGCTGCCCCGGCTCAACCGCATTCTCGCACTGAAGGAACTCGGGCTGACGCTCGAACAGATCAAGCCGCTGCTCGATGGCGAGATCCCCGCCGCCGAAATGCGCGCCATGCTGAGCGAACGTCGCGACCACGTCGAGGAGACCCTGAGGCTGGAGGAGACCCGGCTCCGGCAGATCGAATCGCGCATCGCCCAGATCGACCAGCATGGCGAAGTGGGAGGCGAGGATGTTGTGGTGAAGTCGATTCCTGCACAGCCCTATCTGGCAGCGTCATGCCTTTGCGAGGACATGGACCACGCAGTGCGCGTCGTGGGGCAGGTCGTGGAGGAGGCTGGCGCCAAGGTATCGGCCGCCCTGCGCGACCGGCTGATCGTCGTGTCACGAACCGAGCAGCCGGATGACCGGCTCGATCTCGACATCGGCTTTTCGCTCACGCGCGACGTTAAGCGGGCGGTGAAGCTGGCCGGCGGGCTGGAGCTTGTCTCGCGTGAACTGCCTGCGGTCGATACGATGGCAACGATGGTGCGGACCGGTCCGGCCTGGCGCAGCCACTTCCCCTTCGGCGCCATCGGCTCGTGGATCGAGACCAACGGCTTCGAACTCAGCGGGCCGTGCCGCGAAGTCTTCCTCGACCAGCCGGAAAGTTCGACCGAGCCCATCATCGAAATCCAGTTCCCGGTTCGCCGGCCCGCCTGAGCAACCAGCAGTCAGGATGGTCGACCGTGCGCCGCACGGAATGCGGGCGGCTGTCCGAAATCAAGAGAAGGAGAACGAAATGAAAATCTATGGAGTGCCGCTATCGGTGCATACACGGAAAGTGATCCTCGCTGCGCGGATCAAGGAAATCCCACACGAAGTCGAGGTCGTGATCCCGGTAATCCCGGACAATCCGCCGCCGAACTGGCGCGAGATCAGTCCTACCGGTCTTATTCCAGCAATCAACGATGATGGATTCGTGCTGGCGGATTCGACGGCGATCCTGCTCTACATGGAACGGAAGAGGCCGCAGCCTGCGCTGCTGCCCTCGAACGATCGCGACTACGGGACGGCTCTGTTCCTGGATTCGTGGGCCGGATCGACGATGTTCCGGGGCGTCATCCTTCCCATCTTCCAAAACCAGGTGGTGAACCCGAGCATCCGGAAGGTCGCGTGTGACAACGCCGCGATCGAGGCCGCGTTGACCAAGGCGGCGCCCGAGGCTTTCGGATATCTCGAAAGCCTAAAGCCAGAGGCCTTCCTTGCCGGCGGGAAGCTTTCGATTGCCGATCTGGCGGTCGTGTCGAACCTGATCCTGTTCCACTATCTTGGACATCGGCTCGACGCAGCGCGGTTCCCGAAACTTCAGACCTATTTCAGGCGGCATGTCGGCTCGGCGGCGTTGCAATCGACGCTCAAGGACGAGACGCCGTTCGCGCAGCAGATGGGTCTCGACCGTAGCTGGATCGGATAGCGTCGTGACTCAGGCGTGTTCGAGGCGCATTCTCCCTCGCTGGATCAGGCAGGGAGCAGGGAATGCTCGATCACATCGGACTGAAGGTGACCGACATCAAACGGTCGAAGGCGTTTTACGACAGGGCGCTCGCGCCTCTCGGCGTCAGCGTCATCATGGATGTGCCAGCGGAAGAGACGGGGAGCACGCCGTTTCTCGGTTATGGCGAGGGCTACAAGCCGTATTTCTGGATCAACCAGCAGCCGCGCGCGACAGAACAGCTACACGTCGCGTTCGCGGCGCCGAGCCGGGCGAAGGTGGACGAGTTCTACAAGGCGGCGATTGCAGCGGGCGGGCGCGACAATGGTCCGCCGGGTCTGCGCGAGCTTTATCACCCGACCTACTACGGCGCGTTCGTGCTCGATCCTGACGGACACAACATCGAGGCTGTGTGCCACGCGCAAGTCTAGAGCAGGCGACTAGCTCAGCAGATCAATGCTGGCCGGGTTGGGCCGGCGCCGGCGTGGCTGGGGCGCCCGAAGCAGGTGTTCCGGGAGCGGCGGGCGTCGCGGCGCCATCAGCCGGAGGCGTCGCGCCATCGGCGGGCGGCGTTGCCCCGTCAGCCGGAGCAGGCGCCACTTCTGGCAGCGGGGCGGGCAGCGGCAGAGGCTCGCCCGGCGTCAATGTACGCAGGTAAGCCATCAGATTGGCGCGGTCGCGCTGGCCGGTGGAACGGCTGTTTAGGCCGACGAAGCTCATCAGCGTAGCCGGCGCATATTTCTTCGGGTTCTCGAGGAAGCGGTCGAGATGCTCGTAATCCCAGACGCCTTCCTTCTCGGAGAGCGAGCCGGTGCCGGTCGAATATTTGAAACCGAGTGAGGCGATGTCGCGGCCCACGACGCCGTAAAGCGGCGGACCCTGAAGGGCTGCGGCGCCGGCTTCGAACTTGTGGCACTGGACGCATTTTGCCGTCACGGCTTTGCCGGCTTCGACGTCGGCTTCCGAGATCAGCTTGAAGTAGTCGCGCGGACCCTCGACAATCGCGGGCCCGGTTCCGCTGGAGACTTCGGCGACAGGGACATCCCAGCCGGCTTTGGCGTGGTGCTCGGTATGGAAGAAAGCGTGGCTCACCTCGTTGAGGCCGATGACCATCAGGCCCGTGCCGAGGACGCAGAACGCGATCTTGTTGAAGCCCAGATCACTCATGTCCCGAACCCTGCTCCAGTCCCGGTTGCAGATAGGCTAGCGGGCTAAAAACCACACGATTCGCCCGCACGCGCGGGCTTTCTGACATGACCCCCCAAACGCGGCAATCCGCCCCTTTTGGGCGAATCGACGCATCGGCGGGCCTCTTCGATCAACGCCAGTTGCCCAGTGTCGGCGGGGCGGGGCATAGAGGCCCTTATGACCGGTCGTATCGCCTTTCAGGGAGAGTTGGGCGCCAACTCCCACATAGCCTGCCGCGACACCTATCCGCGGCTTGAACCGCTGCCCTGTGCGACGTTCGAGGACGTGTTCCAGGTCGCGGCCAACGGCGATGCGGACCTCGCCATGATCCCTGTGGAAAACTCGATCGCGGGCAGGGTAGCAGATATCCACCATCTGCTGCCGACATCGCCCCTGCAGATCGTCGCTGAGCACTTCATGCCGATCCGCTTCCAGCTAATGGGCATACGGGGCGCGAAGCTGGAGCAGATCAAGGCCGCGCATACCCACATCATGGGGCTGGGCCAGTGCCGGAATTTCCTGAGGTCGCGTGGCATCGCGGCGCGCACCGCCGCCGACACAGCCGGGGCCGCGCGCGAGGTCGCCGAGGCCGGCGATCCGACACAGGCGGCGATCGCGCCACGCCTGGCAGCCGAGGTCTACGGCCTCGACATCCTCGCCGAGAATATCGAGGACGCAGCCCACAACACTACGCGGTTCATCATCATGAGCCGCGACTATGTCATGCCGGAGCTCACACCGGCTTCATGGGTCACAGCCTTCGTCTTCAAGGTGCGTAACGTGCCGGCGGCGCTCTACAAGGCGATGGGCGGCTTTGCGACCAACAGCGTCAACATCACGAAGCTTGAAAGCTATCAGATCGGCGGCTCTTTCTCGGCGACGCAGTTCTATGCCGAAGTGGACGGGCACCCGGACGATCCGGCGGTGCAGCGAGCGCTGGACGAGCTGAGCTTCTTCTCATCCGAAGTGCGCCATATGGGCGTCTTCCAGGCGCACCCCTACCGCGCCAAGGCCCTCCGCGGCGCCGGCGGCTGAACCGCGTTTCACAACGCTGCTGCTCAAGCTCAGTCGGTCGGGCCGCTCAATAGGGTTCTGAGCGGTCGCGGCCGGTGAGCGGACTTATCCTGCTGAATCCCCTAACTCCCCGTAATCTTCAAAAATCTTCGCGAACGATTCCAGCGCTCTAGAAGAAATCCGCCGGAAGAATCCGGAAAGTTATCCCCGCCCCTCTGGGCGGGCTGATAATGCGCGGATGACCCCGGGCACTTTCACGCGCAAACTGGAGACGCCGACGATTCCGACGATTTTTTTTGCGTTTCGTCCTTGTGAGCGCTCACTCACCACCAACGCGTATGAATTGCGTACTGAGGCAGTGCCGAAACGGCATTGATCCGGGCACGGAGCGTTGGACATCGTTCCGGGCGTTCCGGATCGCGTCTATGTCCGGCCACTTGGTCGACACAATTGAGGCCCCGAATTCCAATGATGACTTTCGTAGCCACAACTCGAGCGATCATCCTTGCCGCGTGCGCGGTGGCGGGAGGCATGGTTGCCGCGCCTAGCGCGTTCGCCGAAAAGCCGCCGGTCTACACCGACGTTTTTTCGAACGTCGGCGTCGGCGGTTACGACGCCGTCGCCTACTTCAAGGACGGCAAGCCGGTGCAGGGGAAAAAAGAGTTCTCCACCAAGTACAAAGGGGCGGAGTTCCGCTTCGCAACCCAGGCCAATCTCGACACGTTCCTGAGGCAACCCGACGCCTATGCTCCCCAATATGGCGGGTATTGCGCCTGGGCCGCCTCGCAGGGCTACGCCGCCAAGGGCGATCCCAAATACTGGAAGGTCGTCAACGGAAAACTGTATTTGAACTATGACGGCAATATACAGAAGAAGTGGGAAGCAGACATTCCGAGCTTCATTGCCGCGGCGGACAAGAACTGGCCAAGAATTCTGAAGTAGAGTTCATAAACTCTACTTGGTGTTGCCCGCGTGCAACCTAACGATAGTTAATCGACTTCTTGGTCGGAACTACTTTCTCCGGCGCCTATTTAGGCTGCATATCGACCTCAAGCTGGGTGGATAGATGGATCGGAGCGGAGGGCCTCCTAAGTGGGGGGACAGCCGGGACGGTTCAGAACTGAAACCAGAGCCGGGTATGACCGACGGGATCACGCAATGCCGCCGGAACCCTGCTCCAGACAACTGGAGTCTTCCCCATGAAACTGAAACTTGCCCTTTTCGCGGGCGTAGCTGCGCTCGCCGTTCCGGCTCTTGCTCCTGCCAGCGCCCAGGCCGCTAACGTCTACATCAACGGCGGCTACACGCGTTTTGACGGTGACGGCGGCGCTGAACTCGGCGCCATCACCGGCCGCGTCGGCGTCGGTTTCGGCCAACACTTCGCCGTCGAAGGCGAAGCTTCTCTCGGCGTGGACGACGATGCCGGCACCGAGCTCGACAGCGAACTCGGCATCTACGGCGTCGGCAAGATCCCGCTCGGCGAGAAGTTCGAGATCTTCGGCCGCGTTGGCGTTTCCCGTATCGAGACGTCGCCGGGTGGCGATGAAGACGGCCTCGCCTATGGCGGCGGCGCCCAGTTCTTCTTCACCCCGAACGACGGCATCCGCGGCGACTGGACCCGTCACGACTACGACGTGGGCGAAGTCGACGCGTATTCGGTCTCGTACGTCCGCAAGTTCTAACCAGTCCCTCCCGCAAGGGAGCGCTTGAACATGAACGCCCCCGCAGCGATGCGGGGGCGTTTTTGTTTGCGCAACTCGAGGCGTGTGGGCGAAGATGATCCATGACCGATCTGCGCATCCAGCCGCTGTCCGCACACGACGACAACGGCTTCCGCCAGGCTTACGCGGTCTATCACGACGCAATCCTGCCGTCGGAGCAGCGGACCGAGGCCGAGCTGCGTTCGCTGACGGCGCGGCCGGACTATCGGTTCCTCGTCGCGGTCAGTGACGGCCTGCCGATTGGAATGTCGGTATCGTACGTGCCGCCAGGCGATGACTTCTGGCTGTTTGAATACGCGGCTGTGGCGCCGGCGGAGCGTGGCGGCGGGATCGGCGCCAATCTCTTTGTGGCGAGCCGTCTAATGGCTGGGCAAGGGCGTGTCGGACTGGTCGAGGCCGATGCCGCCTATGCAGATAGCGGTAGCGAGCAGGCGAGGCGGCTCGCTTTCTACGGACGGTTGGGGTGCAGGATAATCGCCGGCCTCGATTACCTTCTACCGCTCCGTACCTATGGCGTGCCGCCACCGATGGTTCTGCTCGCGCTGGCGCCGCGGGAAACCGCGAGCGTCCCGCGCGATACTGTCGAGCGCTGGTTGCGGCGGCTCTATGTGGATGCGTATCACCAGAAGACGGATGATCCCCGCATTGCCGAGATGGTCAGCGGCCTGCCGGCTGAAGTGAAGCTGGCGGAGATCCAGCCTAGCCCCGGTCCAGCCAAGCCTTGAGGACGTGATGCGCGATGGCGAAGTGCATCGGCGCGTGGGCGTCGGGATGCTGGCCGGCCATCATTGCCTTGGCTTCATCGCGGGTGAACCAGCGGGCGGTCTCGAGTTCGTTTTCGTCGATTGTGAGCTTGTCGTCGTCGGCCTGGAGGATCAGCCCGATCATGAGCGAGTTGGGGAAGGGCCAGGGCTGGCAGAAGAGATAGTCGGCAGGCGCTGAACAACGCACGCCGGCTTCCTCGAAGATCTCGCGTGCGGCCGCCTGTTCGATCGTCTCGCCCGGTTCGACAAAACCGGCGAGGCATGACCAGAAGCCGGGCCGCCAGGTCTTGCCGCGGCCCATAAGGCATTTGTCGCCATGCACGGCCAGCATGATCGCGACGGGATCGACGCGCGGAAAATGTTCTGCACTGCAATCGTCGCATAGACGCTTCCAGCCGGCTTCGACGATTTTCGAGCGCGCACCGCAGACGCTGCAAAAGCCGTGGCGGCGATGCCACTCGAACAGGCAGCGGGCGGTAGCAGCGGCGCCTCCGTTGAACGCATCCATGGCCGAGGCGGCGACACGGAAATCGTCGAACACGCCCAGGCCGGCGATGGGCGAGGAGTCCAGGCTGAAGGACGAAGGCAGTTCGAGCGCGAAGACCGGCGAGCCTTTTTCGGTTTCGCCGAGGAAAAGTCGTGTGGCTTTCGGGGAAAGCATCGCCGCCTGCGCGCCCAGCCACAGCAGGGGGCGGCCTGGCGCAAGTCGATCGCCAATGGCCTGCGGCGTGGAGGGCGGCGCCGATCCTTCGACCAGCGGCAGACCCTCCCGCATCACGAGGATGCGGACATTGTCGGACTGGAAGGCGGCATCAAGCCACGCCGAATCGCGGCGGTGGTGCGCGACGCGTTCCAGACCCGCCGGAACCAGCGGGATGGCCGATGCAGCCGGTGTAAGTGGCACGTCAGAGCTTCCTGATATTGGACCGGAAGCTGCGTATCGCACGTTGTCCAGCGAGTGCGCCATAGATGACAAAGGCGACGATCGTGGCGATAAGCCAGCCCGTGCCGAATATCGCGAACATCGCCTCGAATTCGCTAGGCTGGTAGGCGCCGGCGCCGACGCCCACGTAGAACAGGCCGATCACCACGGCGAGCATGAGAAGCGTCGAGACCAGGTATTTGCCCAGCGCTGCCCACAGCGAGCGGCGGCGAAGGTAGTAGCGGATGGGGAAGACGACCGCGCCGTAAACCGCCGCCCCGCCGACCATGAACATCGCGGCTGCGATCACATGGGCCGGCAATTCGAACTCGGTTGCACTGTTTCTCTGGAACTGGAGCCAGAAGAAGACACCAACGGCGATGAAGACCGGCACAAGCACGACCAGGTCGATCCACTTGAATGGCAGGATGTCGTTGAGCTTCCTGATCGGCTTGCCCGGGTTGCTGGCGCTGCCGACATAGGCCTTGGCGATCTTTGGCGCGGGACGCGAGGCGCCATCGGCGCTGGTGATGAAGTCCTCGACCGCCTCGGTGAGCGGCTGCTCGGCTTCGCGCGGGGCGAGATCGTCGTTCGCCGCCGGAGCGGGAATGCCATCATTCGCCGCCGGAGGCGCGACCTTGGCTCTTTTCGCAGAGGCCGCAGCTTTGGCGTCGGCGGCGCCACCCTCGAGGCCGCCACTCGACTTGCCGGCGAGCGTGGCCAGGTGTTCGACCAGCTCGTCGATGCGGTCCATCGGTTCGGGCCAGATCTGGATCCAGTTGCGGTCGGCGAGTTCGTATAGGTAGGCGCCGCGCGGCTGGGTGTTCTCGATCAGGATCGGGACGACCGGCTTGCCGAGACTGTCGGCGACCGCGAGTTCCTTCTTGAGCTGGCGCGAATTGTTGCAGTCTTCCGAGAAGAAGATCGCCAGCATGTCGGAATTGGTGAGGGCTTCGACGATGGTCTCGCGCCAATCCGCTCCGCCGTCGATGTCGGCGTCGTACCAGACACCGACGCCGCGCGCTTCCAGCCGCCGCACGACGGACGCCACCAGCTCGCGATCCGATCGCCGGTAACTGACGAAGATGTCGTACTTCATGCCCGACCCCGCCCCGGCGAGTTGCCTTAGAGGTTAACCATATCAAATCGACCCCGGATTGCGAGCGCGACACTGCTGCGTTTCAGCGCCCAAAAATTAACCCCTGAGGGCCGACTCGTCCCGGAAACGCACTGAGTCAGGATGGTTGCCATGCGTTGTGCAGGTTGTGCTATAATCCGTGATGCAGGCTGGCGGCGGACGAGTGCCTCGCCAACCCGGTCAGGTCCGGAAGGAAGCAGCCGTAACGAGTTTTGCTCGGGTCATCGCCAGTCTGCGCCTAGCGGCCCCATCCCCCATCTCAAGTTCCCACAGGGCTTTCCGGCTGTGAGCGCGCGCCGGGTTGGCGTTGCCCGTCCGGGTGGGCCATATAGGGGGAATGGCGTCCAAAAAGCCCCCGAAACCGCCCAGTAGCGATCTGGCTGACGGGCAGGAAGAGCTCGTAGAGACCGTGCGGGATGACCGCACGGCTTCAATGTTTGGCGATGAGCCCCCAGCGGGACATGGCGGGCCGGTCGCTTATCAGGTGCTGGCGCGCAAATACCGGCCGATGCGGTTTGAGGACCTGGTCGGCCAGGAGGCGATGGTCCGCACCCTGACCAACGCGTTCAAGACCGGGCGCATAGCACATGCCTTCATGCTGACCGGCGTGCGCGGCGTGGGCAAGACCACCACGGCGCGGTTGCTGGCCCGGGCGCTGAACTACGAAACCGACACGGTCCACCAGCCGTCGATCAGGCTGGACCCGCCGGGCGTCCACTGCGCCTCGATCATGGCCTCGACCCATCCGGACGTTCTGGAGCTCGACGCCGCCTCGCACACCGGCGTCGACCGGATGCGCGAGCTGCTCGATGGGTCGCGGTATGCGCCGGTGTCGGCGCGATACAAGGTCTATATCATCGACGAAGTCCACATGCTGTCGACGCCCGCGTTCAACGCGCTGCTGAAGACGCTGGAAGAACCGCCGCCGCACGTGAAGTTCATCTTCGCGACGACCGAGATCCGCAAGGTGCCGGTGACGGTGCTGTCCCGC
>JAUYPV010000065.1 GCA_030697555.1 Hyphomonadaceae bacterium | reverse complement strand
CCGGGCCTGCCGACGCGCATCGAGACGCGGCACACGCTGTGGGGCGGCGACACCGATCCGTGGGACGCCAAGCGGCCGGCGAGCTGGCGAGCTTCCCGCTGGGCAGCGTCACGCACTATGAGTTTGGCAAGGCCAAGGGCGGACCTCTCAGCTTGACCTGGTATGATGGTGGCCTGATGCCGCCGACCCCGAAGGGCCTGCCGCCGGGGCGGATCATGGAGCCCGTCGGCGGCGTGCTGTTCATCGGCGACAAGGGCATGCTGATCCACGACACCTATGGCGAGAAGCCGACCGTCATCGGCGAAGAAGCCGTGGCGCGCGCCAAGAAGATCTCGCAGACGATTCCGCGCGTCGCGGGAAGCTCGGGCGGCCACGAGATGAACTTCATCCGCGCCATTCGAGGCGAAGAAGCGATCTCCTCGCCCTTCGAAGTCTCCGCGCCTCTCACCGAGACAATGCTGCTGGGGATCGTCGCCCTGCGCGCCGACCAGCCCATCGAATACGACGGCGCCGCCGGCCGCATCACCAACTCGGCAGACGCAAACAGCCTGCTCGACCGGACATACCGGAAAGGCTGGGAGTTGTAGGTCGCGCCGCCGAGGCTACGCCTGCGCGCTCGGCCGGTCGCTCGCACGCGCATGCCACGCCTTCACGTTGGCGAGGTTGTCCGGAATAGCGAGGCCGATCCATGTCGCGAAGTCGACGGTGGAGAGCAGGCAGATGTCGGCGATCGTATAGTCCGCGCCATTGAGGAACGTCTTGCCCGCCAGCTCCTTGTCGAGCCAGGCCAGCGCCCGCTCATAGTGCGCGCGGTTGCTCTCACCGAACTCCTTGTACTGCGGAACAACCACCGCCGCCGTGAACGGATGTGCGTGCCGCCAGAACATTCCGACCGGCGTCATCACCTGGAACTCGATGCGGCGCGCCCACATGTCGATCTGCGCCTGTTCCAGCGCGTTGCGTCCGAACATGGGCGGGGAGGGGTGCAGGCTCTCGAGATAGCGGCAGATCGCCACCGTCTCCGAAATCATCGTCCCGTCGTCGAGTTCCAGCGTCGGCAACTGCCCCAGCGAGTTCCGCGCGATATGCTCGGGCGACTTGTGTTCGCGCTTCATGATGGCGACTTCCACCAGCGGAACGGAAACGCCCTTTTCCGCGAGGAACATCCGCACACGGCGCGGGTTCGGCGCTGGCATGGCGGCGTTGTAGAGTTTCATGATCCCTCCTTGGGGAGCCCCGGGCGCCTGCCCGGCCAAGCCTATCAATGGTCACGGCACTTGTTGATGGGCCGGGCCGGGCAGGCGCCCGGCGCTCCCTTGTCTCCTTCCACGGCCAACAATCAAGCGCTTGCCCATCGCGCGCAGCCCGCTATCACGGACCATCGGCACAAGAGGGGCATTCATGAAATCCGCAGGTCTGGCGCTTGGCGCTCTTTCCCTTCTAGCGTGTTCGGCGACGCTCCAGCCCGCAGGCGCCCAATCCAGCGCCTTCAACGCAAACGGCAAGACGCTCCGTCAGATCTACGAACAGCTCCACAAAAACCCCGAACTCTCCTTCCAGGAAAAGAACACCTCCGCGCTGCTCGCCGCCGAAATGAAGCGCCTCGGCTTCACCGTCACCACGGGCGTCGGCGACAAATGGACCAAGGCCCGCGCCCAATCCGAATACGGCAAGGTGCAGGATGGCGTCGGCGGCTACGGCATTGTTGCCGTGCTGCAGAACGGTCCCGGTCCCACGCTGATGATCCGCACCGACACTGATGCGCTGCCGCTGGTCGAGAAGACCGGGCTGCCCTACGCCTCCACCTTCCGCGACATCGCATGGAGCGGGGAAGAATCCGGCGTCATGCACGCCTGCGGCCACGACATCCACATGACCGTCTGGCTCGGCACGGCGCGAGAACTCGTCGCCAACAAGTCGGCATGGAAGGGCACGCTGGTGATGATCGCCCAGCCGGCCGAGGAGATTGGCCTAGGCTCCATGGCCATGCTGGAAGACGGGCTGTTCACGCGCTTCCCCAAGCCGGACAAAGTCATCGCCCTGCACGACAACGCTTCGCTCCCAACAGGCGTCATCGGCGTCGGCTCGGGCTACGTCATGGCCAACGTCGATTCAGTTGACCTCACCGTGAAGGGCGTCGGCGGCCACGGCGCCTATCCGCAGGATACGAAAGACCCGATCGTCATCGCCGCCCGGATCGTCACCACGCTGCAGACGCTGGTCTCCCGCGAGCTTGACCCTCAAGACAGCGGCGTCGTCACCGTCGGCGCCATCAACGGTGGCTTCAAGCACAACATCATCCCCGACGAGGTGAGCATGCAGCTCACAGTGCGCTCTTTCGCCGACACGACGCGCGACAAGCTTCTGAAAGGCATTGAGCGGATTGCAAAAGCGGAGTCGATGGCCGCCGGTCTCGACGGCGACAAGGCGATCAGCATCCGCGTCAAGGACGACTACACGCCCTCGCTCTACAACACGCCCGAGCTGGTCGAGCGCGTCGGCGGCGTCCTCAAGAAAACCTTCGGCGACGACAAGATCGTCACTGCCCAGCCGACAATGGGCGGGGAAGACTTCGCCCGCTTCGGCCGCACGCCCGACCGGATCCCCACCATGCTGATCTGGCTCGGCGCGGTCAGCCAGGCGAAGTACGACGCCTCCCAGAAACCCGGCGGCGCTCCGCTCCCCTCGCTCCACTCCTCCGGCTTCGCCCCCGACCCGGACCCGACCATCGCCACAGGCGTCAAGGCGATGACGGCCGCGGCGGAGGACCTGCTGAAATAGAGAAGAACGTCTTCCCCCGTTTTCGGGATATAGTTGTGTCCGCCGGAAACCGGTTCTGCGGCGTTGGCGGTTCGGAAATTCCGGTCGAATGGCCGGAGGATTTCCTGAAATCAACTGCGGGCGGGGTGTTCAGCCTTAGAGGAGTTCCTTGAAGACGGCTTTGTAGGACTCGGTTACCTCAAGGGTGTCGCCGTCATGAAAGGTAATCGTGGCGCCGTCTTCTTCTTCGGCCGGCTCCACGCTCCGGATCGCGTCAACGTTGAGCAGGATTTTCGCGTCGGACTCCTCCGAAGTAAGCTCGATGAATTTGATCATGCAATGCGCTCCCTTGTTTGAGCGGCCAACCAGTCGTCGGCCTTGATCGTCTTCCAGGCTGGCATATCCATACACTACCCGCGCGACGGCGGCATTTCGTTCTCGCACCGCGGGCAGTCCCATCTGCCGCCGACCAATTGCAGCGACAGTGCTGTTCGTTATAAAAATTCCGCCCGCTTGATTTTAGAGGAGACGCAGCATGGACCGTTTCACCGGCGGTTGCCTGTGCGGCAGCGTCCGAATTGTGGCGTCGGGACTCCCGTACCGGGTCGGCCTTTGTCACTGCCTCGACTGCCGCAAGCATCACGGAGCCCTTTTTCACGCGTCCGCGATATTCCCTCAGGACGCGGTGACGATCGATGGCGAAACCCGCGACTATGCCGGGCGGTTTTTCTGTCCCCGCTGCGGCTCGTCTGTTTTCGCACGCAGCGCAGACGAAATCGAAGTCAGCCTGGGATCCCTGGACGCCCCTGACCAACTGACGCCAACCTACGAACTCTGGACCGTCCGTCGCGAGTCGTGGTTGCCGCCGTTTCCGCTCGCGAAACGATACGACCGCGATCGCGACGCAACGAGTCGCTTTGAGGAGTAGGGGATCTGCGTCCGCTTCAAGGCCATGACCGCGGCGCCGGTCTCGCAGTAGGCGGCGTTACGTGTTCCGCTTCTTCTCTTCCCGGAAGCGTAGGAAGCCGAACAGGGCGGATGCCGCACCGGCCAGCGCGGCCATCACCGCGAACACAGGCTGGACGCCTTTCGCCCAGTTGATCACCTGGTCGAGCTGCTGCACCTCGACGACGATGTCGTCGCGATAGCTGTCGAGCGGTTCGCCATCGAGCGAGCCGGTCTCGTAGCCATAGACCGTCAGCGTCAGCGTGTGTGTGCCGGTCGCGGTCGGCGTCACGCGCCAGCGCCATTCGTTGGCGATCCGAGGCGAGAGCTTCTGCCGGGGCGCCGTGGTCTGGAGCTGGATGTCGAAATCCGCGCCATTCAGTTCGGCGGCGACGAAGTCGGACAGGTCGACGTCACGCTCGACGATCGTGCCGGGCAGGTCCTTGAGCCGTTCGGCGGCATTGTTCTGGCCGGTGGAGTCAATGATCAGGGAAATGTCGATCGGCTTGTTGAGCGCCAGCTTTTCCGGCGGGCGGTTGTAGGTCAGCCGGCGGGACTTGAACTGGGATTCCAGTGAGGTCGCGGCGGCGCTAGCCGGACCAGCGGCCGGGCTGGATTGCGGGGTGGCGATCGACTCGCGCGCGGAAGTCTTCGCGGCGGGCTCTGGGGGAGCTGCCGGCGCTGTCGCCGGTGCGGACTGCGGAGCAACAGTCGGGTCCGCTGCGGCCGGCGGCGGAACAACCGGCGAGGCCGGAGAAGCATCAAGCGTGTTCGGACGAAGAGGATTGGGAGTCGGCGACGCAGCGGGCGCGGTGGCCGCCGGAGTTTCTGGCGCAGGCGTTGCGGCGGGCGCCGCAGTCGCGGGCGCAACCGGCTCCGGAGCGGGCTCTACAACCGGCGGTGCAACCGTCCTTGCTGCGCGGGAAACTGGAGGCTCGACAACAGGAGCGGCGGCCGCCGTAACAATTGGCTCCGGCTCTTTCACCATCGGAACGGCTACGACAGTCGCTTCGCTGGTAAGGGCGCCGCCAAACTGGCCAAGCGCCCACACGCCGGCAAAGCCAACCGCGACAATGGCAAGCACAACTACGATGACAGTACGCATCCGTCCCTCCGAAACCGGGCAAGACCTGGAGTCTAATCGAATTCGTCCTCGGCTGCACCCTCATCATCCGCAGGAGATGCAGCTGGTTTTGGCGGCGGCGGGGCCGCGCCACCACGTTTCGCGGCCTCGTAGAAGGCAATGGCCGCCGCGTTGGACACATTGAGGCTTTCCATCGCCGCGCCGATCGGGATGCGCGCGAGACCCGTGCAGGCCTTGGCGACACCCTGCCGGATGCCGGCGCCTTCCGCACCCAGCACGATAGCGAGCGGTTCGTCTCCCGCGAACGCCTCGTCCAATGTCTGCTCCGCTGAGCCGTCCAGGCCGATCACGCGCCAGCCCGCATCGCGCAGCGCATCTATGGCGCGGGAGAGATTGACGGCGCGGATCTCTTCCACGCGTTCGATGGCGCCCGTTGCGGCCTTGGCCAGCGCGCCGCCGAGGGCGGGGGCGTTGCGCGTCTGCATGATCACGCCGCCGATGCCGAATGCCGCCGCCGACCGGAAAACAGCGCCGACATTCTGCGGGTCCGTCACCTGGTCGAGGATGACCAGCGGCTGCTCGGGACGAACGACAGCCTCCGAGAGGTCGAGGCCCTCCAGCGGCGCGCAGCGGACGGCAAGCCCCTGATGCACGGCGCCGGCGGGCAGCCGAAGGTCGATTTCCTTCGGATCGAGCAGCTCGGCGAATTTCGGCAGCGCTTCCAGATCGAGACCAGCGCGAACTGCGCCGTTGCGCGAGACGTACGCTTTCGAGATTCTGCGGTTCGGATTGGCAAGCGCGGCGCCTGCTGCGTGGAGTCCCCAGATCCAGACTTCGCCATTCTCCTCGAAGGCGGCGTCGTGACGTTCGTACTGGCCGCCATGTTGCGGGCGCCCGCCTGGCTTGCGCTCGAACCTGTCGCGCTTGCCGCGCATCTGGCCATGAGGTTTTCCGCCGAAACTTTCCGTCTTCCGTTCTTCGTTCTTGCCCTCGAAGCGGGGCTTGCCGCGGAAATCGCCGCGCGGTTTGTCGAAGCGTCCACCCGGTTTGTCCTGGAACCGGCGCGGTTCGTCGCCTGGCGCGCGAGCGGCGGGGCGGTTGCGCTCCCACGGCTTGTCGTTTCCGCTGGGTGCATCGCTGGGCGGCACACGTTCCCCCGCATTGCGATCCGACGCGCCGCGCCGGGTCTTGCCCTCGTCGCGACCGCCGAAACCATCTGATTTCCGGCCGTTTCCGGGCCGGTTGCGTGGTCGATCCTTCGTCACTATAAGACGCGCTCCGCTGAGAGGCCGGGCTTCGTTTCGGTCTCATCTGCGCCGGCGTCAAGCCGTCGCACTCGGCCCCTGGAGGGGTGGGAGAGTGGTTAATTCCAGCAGACTGTAAATCTGCCCGCTTCACTGCGTACACTGGTTCGAATCCAGTCCCCTCCACCAAGCCTTTCCACCAAAGATAGACTGTCCACTTTGGACGCGCGAAAGCGCGCGCGTTGCGGCGTATTTCGCGACTTCAAGAGTCTCTCTTCCCGCCCCAACCCGGCATTCGAGCGGCGATTTGGGTTGAAGTCTCTGATAGCCGAACTGGCCGTCCACTTTTCCCTGGTAGCAGGGAAATTACAGGGAAGGATCCGAAATTCGCGCCACAGCGCGCCGAGGAAGGCGAAAAATCTGTCGCGGTATCCGCGCCATAGCGGCGAATTCCCTGTGCGGTTGAGCAGGGAATTTTTCGACGTAAGCAGGGAAGGTGAGTCACTCAGCAGGGATTGCTCTGGCGACTTTCTCGATCGCGTTTGCGATGCCGAACATGGCGCGCTGATCGCCCCAAAGAGCCGGGATCACCTGCGTGCGAAGTGCCTGCGCCGTAAGTGACGGGGGCTGCCGTCCATCTAAGATCAGCTGAAGGATGTCTGGCGCCAGGAATGCGGCGGGCAGATGGAGACTGATCAAGCGTTTCGTAACGCCCTCGCGTTTAGCAATCGCCCCCAGCGTTGAGCCGCCTCGTATCTGTTCCCACCACACATGGGATCGAGCAACGAACTTCAGGAGAGCAGGGTCCAGCATCACCGGATCGTCACCCAGAAGGAGCCGGGTCTCGACACCACGCCGACGCATCTGGAATGCGCGTGAGCACTGTAGGAACGTAAGCGTCCGGTGGTCACGCCTTGGGTGATGCCTTCTTCCCTTTGACGGCGGGCTTGCGGGTCCAGCGTTTGGCGAGGGCGACGAACGCGGCGTTGATGCGGTCGGTGTGCGGATCGT
>JAUYPV010000061.1 GCA_030697555.1 Hyphomonadaceae bacterium | reverse complement strand
GCGGGCGGCGCGATGTGGACGGTGGGTTTTATCTGCGCCCGCAGCCGTGGAGCGCTCGACATTGTCTGGTCCGGGCTGGTCTGGAGCTCGCTCGCTTACTGCATCTGGATGTTCTTCAGCGGCATGGCGGCCGTGATGGCCGGTCCGGGGGCGCCTTCGATCGCCGACGGTTTCCGATCGCCGGCTGATGCCGCGCTGATCTTCGGACTTTTCGCGGTCGTCGGATGGGGCCGTGTGCTCCACGTCGTCAAGCAGATGGACGCTGAGGCGCTGGCCCGCTCTGAAATGATCGGCCGCCTGCTGCGCGATGCGCTCGGCGGCCTCCTGCTGCTGGGTTTTGCGCTTACCTGCCTGACGCTCATTGGATCTCAGGTCGGCATGCTGCTGACCTGCGCGGTGCTGATCGGCCATGCGTGGTGGGATACCCTGGCGATCTCGCAGCGCCAGCATCGCGGCTTCCTGATCAAGGTCGGCAGCCGGCTCGCGCCGCTGGTGGCGCTCGGCCTTGCTGGCTGGGGCGTCACGTGGGCGTGGCTATGGGATGAGAGTGTCGGGCCCGGGCCCGGCCTGGGCGAAGCCCTGCCGCACATCCAGCGCATCGAGGCCTACATTCAGGCGTGGCAGCAACAGCCGGTGACGGGCCATGGCATCGGCTCCATCGACTCTATCGGCGACCGCGCCATGACACTGGAGAACGCCAAGGCGATGCTTGCCGCGGGCGATGCGCAGAACGTGTTCGTGCACTGGCTGGTCGAGGTGGGCGTTGTCGGTCTGGCCGCGATCCTGCTGATCCTCGGCGCCATGCACGCGCGTATGTACGTGGCGCTGGGCCGCCGCAAGACGCCGCGAACATTCCTGCGCCTGGCTTTTGCAGCGGGATGTCTGATGTTCCTCCACGGTATTTCGGATTCGTCACTCGACGTGCCTGCCGCTGTGTGGCTCTACGCTTTGCTGCTCGGCGCCGCGTGCGGGATTGCAACCGGACGACGCAGCAACGGCCACTCAAACGACTAAGCACGCACCATAACAAGATCGGAGCAACCGACCGATGCCGGCTTTGACTGCTGCTATTGCGAACCTGAAGGGCGGCGTCGGTAAATCGACCACGACCGTCATGCTTGCTGACGGTCTGGCGCACTATTACGGCATGAACGTTCTGGTGATCGATCTCGATCCGCAGGCCAATTCCAGCCAGATGCTGTTGACGGAACGAGGCGTACAAGCCGCATCGGATCAGGGAAAAGGCACGCACCACCTGCTCGGCGACTTCGTCGCGGGCAAGCCGGCGGCGGCTGCGCCCTTCATTATGCCCAACGCGGTCACGCTGGAAGAACTGCGCCTCGCCGAGGAGCACGACGAACGGCTCGGCTGGATTTCCAGCCTGCCCGCGCATCCGCAACTACGCTTGCGTGAACTCGGCCTCGAAGAAGAATGGTACTCCAAGGCGGGCACGCCGACGACATTATCGGATGCGCTGGCGGCCTACTTTCGCAAGGCACTTACTCCGATCCTGCCTCTCTATGACGTGGTGCTGCTGGACTGCCCACCCCATCTTTCACCGCTGGCGCGCGCCGGGCTCGCGCTCGCCGACGTGTTCATCACGCCGACGATCGCCGACTCGGTCTCGACATGGGGAACCAAGCAGTTCTCCGAGTGGGTCGGCAAGTTCATCGCGCCAGACCTGCCGAAGCGCAATTTTGTGCTGATCACGCGGTTTCGCGACACCAAGTACGCGCGGCAGGTAGCGTCCGATTTGCGCGAAATCTATCTGAAAGACCGATGGTTCGGTCCGACCATTCCGGAGTCCGTCCACGTCCTTAACGCGATGGATCGCGCGGCGCCGGACAGCTACAACACGTTCAGGGGCAAGTATGCGGGCGTCACCAGCGACGTTCGCAGGCTGGCGGAACGCTTCACCGACTTCATGAGTCAGCGGACAGGCGCGACATGGCAGAAAGTACGCGATTGACGCCGGTCGAGTATCTCGATCGTTTCTTCGACGAGTTGCGGGCGGAAGTGCGCTCCAACCCGAAACTCGCCGCGCGCCTGGTGAAGGCGCTGGGCGGCGAAGTGGTATTCGAGAGCGATGACAAGGCAGAAGTGGCGAACCCTTATTCGCTTGCCGCACAGGGCTCGAAGGCTAAGTTCCTCTCGGTTTTCGCCTCGATGAAGCTTCCCGAGATCAAGAAGGTGCTCAAAGAGAACAATCTCGCGACGCGCGTCGACATGAACGGGAAGACCGCGGACCAGCTTGTCGAAATGATGTTCGAGCGCGCGTCGTCGAAGGTAAGCGAACGCAGCAGTTCGATCTTCTAGTACCCTACTCGGCCGGAACCTGCGAGACAGGCGCCTCGCGGGGCGGGCGCGGCTGGAGCAGTATCTGCCAGAAGAAGCCCGCGGCCCACGACATGTGCATGGCGGCTGATGCGAGCCCGGCAAGCATGCCGCAGATCGAGCGTTCCTTCACGGCCACGACGATCGAGGCGAGCAGAAGCACCGCCAGGTAGCCACCCGGCAGGATTAGACCCAGGCCGGTAAAGGGCGTCAGCGCAAAGCCCAGCATGCACGCCAGCAGCGTTGCGGGCGGGATCATCTGGCGCAGCTTCGGCCGTTCACCGTGCTTGAGGATCGTACGCGCGCGGCCCTTGCCGTAGTTGAAATACTGCTTCGCCAGCGACGGCACGCTGGAGCGCGGCATGTAGGTCAGCCGGATCTCCGCATCGAGAAAGATGCGGCCGCCCGCCATCACCAGCCGCTTGTCGTACTCGGCGTCTTCGTTGTGGGAGAAGGTTTCGTCGTAGCCGCCGACATAGTTGAACAGGTCGAGGCTGAAACCGGCGTGGTGGCCGTGGTCGACAAACATGGACTTGCGGCCGCCGCGGTGAGCCGATCCGCCCGAACCCAGTGGGGTATCGACAATCCAGGCATTCGCCGCCTGGAAACAGCCTTCGCCGACCGCATCCATCGGCACGACCAGCGAGGCGACGCCGTAGTTGTTGAGCGAGTCGGCGACCCGCATCACGTAGTTGCGCGGATAGAGTGCGTGCGCATCGCACCGTACCAGGATGCGCCGGCCGGCGCCGTGCTCGCGCACGGCAAGGTTAATCGCAGCCGACTGCAGCTTCTTGGGGTTATCGAGCCAGGCGAGATTGGGGAACTCGTCGCGAAGCAGGTCGACGATCTCCCGCGTCCTGTCCGTCGAGCCGCCGTCAGCGATCACGAACAGGGTTTCGCAGATGCGCTCGTCGCCCTTCATCAGCGACCTTATGCAGCCCTCGATATGGGCTTCCTCATTGAGGACGGGGATCACCACCATGACGTCCGCGGCGACAACGGCGTGCGCCGGCGGATCTGTATCCGCCTGCCGGTTAGCCGGGTTGTCGAGAAGCGTGGCGCTCATGCGGCCCGCCCAGCAATTTGTCTGCCGCGCTGCATCAGCGGCCGGCGCCTTCGGTTTCGGTTCGTGGAGTCTCAGGCGGCGTTTCGAGGTCCCAGGACCGCCAGGGCGTGTTAACCGCCGACTGCAGCGCGCCGAACGGAATGCCGGCCTGCACGGCGGTGGTCTTCATTTCGGCGAGAAATTCCGTGTTTTCGCCGGTCCAGCGAAGAACGTCGGCCTGCTCGAAAGCCCGGAGGCGGAGCGCTTCCGGCATGGCGGCCCAGTTCGCCAGCACGAAATTGAAACGCCAGCGGATAAGCGCCCGATCACAGAAGGGACAGGCTTCCATCGACTTCGACAGCGCACCGAGGGCCGCCGGGGTCACCTTCCCGGCTTTCACATACTCCAGATAGGCTAGCTTCGCCCACGCCGAAGCGCGGGAAGGATCAGTCGCGACGGACTGCCTGGCGGCCTCGAGAGAAGATTCGATCGCCGGCTTCTCGAGCTGAAGGCCGAGTTCGCTCAGGGTCTCGAGCCACGGCGCCGGCGTGCTTGCCGGCCAGCGGCGGCCGAGTGCGTTTTGGATGCTGGTTTCATTAGCCTGGACGAGGGCGAACGTCTCGAACTCGCGAACCGTGAAACTGCCGATGGGGACCAGAGTAGCGCCGCCGATAACCATCACCATGGCCCACAGCATCGCGCGACCGGCCAGGAAGGTTTGCGACCTGCCAGGCTTTATCGCTGCGGTTGCGCCCTTGGATCGCGTTATGACGCCGGTGACGGTCGACATGCGTGTTGCGCCTCGTCCTGCTTAAACCCTAGTCCCGAGTGGCGGCACGGATCATCACCGCTCGCCCGCTGCGTGCATTCACTCGCCTGATAGAACAGGTGGCGACGCCGAACGGCCGCGCGGCGGGGGTCTTGCACATATCGCGCCGTGAGCGTCCCACATGGGACCGCGAGGATCTGATGTCCGACGGACAAGAAAAACCCGCCCGGTTCCTGAACATGCTGGTCGCGCGCCAGCTGGATTCGATGACTACGGGCAATGGCGCATACCTGATGGTGTTCCTGCGCGCCGTGCGCCGCGCCGGCCTCGGCGTGCGCATCGTGTTTGCGCCTCGCCGGTCATTCGGCAACCGCCCCTGGTTCAGCATCCATCCCGACTTCACGAACATCTCCGCCGAGATCGTGGCGCCGCAGAGCGTGCGCATCGGCGCCCGCTATTGGTCGCTGTCCCCGACCGTCTGGGGCCGCTTCACCGTCCGCCTTGGCCAGGAAGCGCTCCGCCGCGCCGGCCTCAAGTTGAAAATAAAGAGCCTGCTGGGAGAACCGCTATCCGACGGCGAGGCCGCCGAACTGGCCGCCGCCTCGGACGCAAGCCCGGCATCGGTCGTCACCGCGGAATATTCTCCGCTCGGCCCCGTGCTCTCGCTGCTGAAACGGCCTTCCCGGAAAGCGGCGCTGCTGCATGACCTGTTCTCGCTGCGCGCCGCCGCCTTCCGCGCGAGAGGCGAAGCGCCGGATCATCACGACATCACTGATGTCGAGGAGGCCGCCATGGTCAGCGCCGCCGACACGCTGGTTTTCGCTTCCGCCAACGAGCTCGAGCATTTCCGCCCGCTCACGCCGGGCGCATCGCACATCTGGCTCCGGCCCGAAGTGCCGGACTATCCCCTCGCCAATGGCAACGAGCCTGCGCGCGCCGTCTTTCTCGGCACGCGCCATGCGGGCAACACGGATGCGCTTCGCCATCTGATCGACGATGTGTGGCCGCTGGTACGGGAACGCACGCCCGCCGCGAGTCTCTGGGTCGCCGGCTCCGCGTGCGAAGAATTGTCGCCTGCGCAGCTGTCCGCTCCAGGCGTCAGGATCATGGGCCGCGTGAACGACCTGCCTTCGATCGGCGGTGCGTCCTCCATCGGCCTCGCCCCGACCCGGATCGCCAGCGGCGTCAGCATCAAGGTTGCAGAATACCTGCGCCTCGGCATGCCGTGCATCGCCTACCCCGTCGCACTGGAAGGCTTCGGCCATGAGCTCGACGACCTCGTCGACATCGCGGACGGACCGCAGGCCATGGCGGACCGCATCGTTGCCCTGCTTCCCGATGATAGCGCACGGCGCCGGCTTAGCGAACTCGGTCGCTCCGGCGCAGCGGTGCGGCTCGACAATCAGGAAGTGGTCAACGCCCTGCGCGCCGCATCCGGCGCCTGATCCTCACGCGAGCCGCGACCTCGCCCAGCGGTCCAGCAGCCAGCATATCGTGGCCCACGCGGCGCCGGCGCACCAGCCGGCCAGCACATCGCTGGTCCAGTGCGCGCCGAGATAGATCCGTGTCAGGCCAACGAGAAGCGCCAGCAGAATGGCCGACCCCATGACATAGCCCCGCAGATACCGCTGGGTTGTCGCCCGAGCCAGCATAGCGCCCAGCGTCAGGTAAACGACCGCCGACAGCATGGCGTGACCACTGGGGAAGCTCTGGTTCAAAACTTCGACTGCGCGATATGCATCCGGCGGACGCGCCCGCTCGAAAACGGCTTTCAGCGACTGGCTGATCACGAGGCCGCCGCCCATCGCAAGCGCCAGCAGGCCTGCCTCGATCTCCCGCCGCCTCAGCAGCAGGAACCCGCAGGACACCACCACCACGAACAGGAGGACGGTGACGCTGCCCAGGGCGCTGAAATCGGCCGCCGCATGTTGCAGCCATTTCGGCCCCACCGGATCGGCAGGGCTGGCCTCATTCGGGTGCAAAGCCTGGAGGATCGCCCAGTCGAAGGCCCGTGCATCGCCCTCGCCGACCTCGTCGGCAATGTTCACGAACGCGAGGATGCCCCCGGCAATCACGGCCAGCGCACCCAGCAGCACGGCTTCGGATCGGGCAAAATCCAGAAAGGCGGAAATTATTTCGCGGGGTCGGTGCGTCATCGAGTTCATTCCAGCCCAACGGCGTTTGCAAAGGATGGTTTCAGCGAAACTGTCTCAGTCCAGCGGAAACCATGCGCGAGTTCCCGCGTTGGTGGAATGTCATCCACCATATCAGAAGGAGAAGCCATGCCCACAGCAACTGGCCACACCAGCGCCATTCGCGCTTCGAAAGTGATCGGTACCAATGTCTACAACGGCGCCGGCGACAAGATCGGCAAGGTAGAAGACGTGGTGCTCGACAAGCAGAGCAACAACATCATGTTCGCGGTCGTCGGCTTCGGCGGCTTCCTCGGCATGAACGAGAAATTCCACCCCCTGCCCTGGTCCACGCTCGACTACCAGAAGGGCAAGGACGGCTACGTCGTCAACGTCACGAAGGAACAGCTGCAAGCTGCGCCGGCTGACGGCATCGACGAACTGACCCGTACTGACGGCGACGGCCTGCGCGACCAGATCTACGACTATTACAAAGCGCCGCGTTACTGGCAGTAGCCATCCAGGCACGATTCAGACTGCGATCGCAGGGGCCAACTTGATCGCAATCTGGAGGGCTAGACGGAGGTGCAGCCCGTCCGGCCCGAACAAAGGCCCGGGAAGCTCTGCTTCCCGGGCCTCTTTTCGGCGTCGTCGGAGGAGAACGCCTTCGGTAAAATCCTAGTTGGCGGCCGCGGTCGTGGTTTCAGTCGCGTCCTTGTGCCATTCATAGATGTTGCGGATCGAGCACGAGCCGTCGAATTGCGAGTCGGTCACCAGCCTGTCGCCAGACGACAGGCACGAACCTCCGCCCACGCGCGACACCAGGCCAATATTGAGGAACGCATCCGAAGGCTGGCATGCGCCGATGAGGTCAAGCTTGAATTCCTCTTTGACGCCCTTCTCGATGATGATCGACTTGCGGTCGTTTTCACGCCAGTTGCGAATCTGCTGGGTGAAGCAGATCTGTCGGACTTCCTTGCCCTGACGCGGATCGGGCTTGGCGTCAGCAATCTGCGCCGGCGGTGTCGTGCATGCGGCTGCAAGAAGGGCAGAAGCGCAGGCGGCAAGAACCAGTTTCATGTGTCTCTCCTGAGCAGTTTTCAGGTTCGCTAAGCTGACCTGAACAGTCCCTGAATGGACATAAGGATGCTTTCCGGACAACGAACCCGAAGATGCATGAATTTACGTCGGGAGCTGTGGGAATTTCCTTCGCGAGTGGGCGATGTCCCTGCGGTCACGTAGGTTTCTGGTTGAGGAAGGCGCACGTCTTGGATGTCGCCAGCTCGTTGAGACGCTGGCCACGCATCATTTGTGGCATGATCTCGGACATGCCGCTCATCAGCGAATCCGAGTCGCGGTTCACGCTCTCCATCTGCTTGTTCGCCGAGGCCATTTGCGCCTGCATGAACCCGCCACTCAGCCAGCTAAGCCCCGGTACGAAGGATGAGGCCGCACCCAGCGCCGTGCCTGCCAACACGGACGTCACGGCGCCGGCCTGTGCAGCTTTTGCCTTGGTCTGCATCTGCTCGCCCTGTGTCTGAAGCGAAGCGACTGTCGCGACGAACTTCGGGTCCTGGAACATGGCCGTCATCTCGGCCTGCATCTGGTCGCATGTGAGGGCATCGTCGCCGGGCCGCTTGGCGGCAGCCTCGGCCGCGTCCATCGACGCTATCAGATCATCGCCCTGCATCTGCCTTTGCTGGACTGAATTCGCCATGCCGCCGTTGCTCATGCCTCCCATTCCGGGCGACACGCATCCGGCCAGCACGGCGAAGGACGCCGCCACGATCAATCGCTTCATTGTCCCCTCCACGGAGCAAGTCCCTTTGCCGGCAGCTTCCTCCCGGCGGCCAGCGCTCGCAAGACCGCTCGGCGCCTGACGCGGAGGTCAGCCCAGCGTCTTCGCCAGTGTCTTGGGCGCGACGGCGCGATAGCTCTGGTCGATCCAACCCTTCATCGTCTCGATATCCACGGCTTTCCCGGCCTTGATGCGCGCCGTGACCCAGCCGGATTTTCCGAGCCCGTAGCCCGTCTTCTCCACCCACGGCAGCGTCAGCGCCATTTCGGCTGACACTGGCAGCTTCACCGTCATCGACAATTCCTTCGGGTCGCCCGCCTTGCCGCTGAAAGTCGCGAACATTTTCCCCTTCACCTTCACGGCGTCATGGTCCCACGGGTGTTCGAGCACCGCTTCGGGATAAGTCAGCGCGTACTTGATGAGTTTCTGCTCGGCCTGCTTGACGGAAAGCTTCGCCATTGTGATCCAACCTTCATGCGTATCCGTCTCGATTATCGCAGCAAGCCGTGGCTTTCGCCACTGACGCCGTGGGTGCACACCGGCGTCGACGCGTCCTATTGGAAAGCGACGGTGTTTGATCCGCCCATGCCCAAGAAAATACTGGGCAAGGGCTGGCCTGTCTGGGTGATCGAACATCGCGGGCGGGAGCTGGTCTTCGCTTCACCGCAGGAAATCGAGCACGCGATCGACATTCTTTCCCGCAAGATCCTCCCGGTGACCCGTGAGCTCGGGAAGCCGCATCGCGCGGTCAATTCGCACTGGCTCTCGCGCCTGCATTCCAGCTTCAAGCCGTGGAAAGTGCGGCAGGAACTGGTGAAACGGCTGAAACAGGCGCCGCCAGCCTAGCCCGTCAGGAACTGCGCCAGGAACAGCGTGAGCGGGATCGTCACCAGGCTTAGCAGCGTCGTCAGAGTGATGATGTTGGCCATCAGCGTGGCGTCGCCGCCGAGCTGGCGCGCAAGGATGTAGGCCGACGTCGCGGCAGGCGCCGCGACGCAGATCATCGCCACTTCGAACGACATGTCGGACATACCAATGGCGAAGCACATTCCCGCCGCCACCGCCGGCATCACTCCCAGCCGCAGGATCGTTCCGATAGCCAGCGGCGCCGGGGTCGCCCGCATCGAGCCGAAATCCAGCGCCGCGCCGACGCAGATGAGGCCAAGCGACACGGTCGCATCGCCCAGCAGGTTAAGCGTGTCGCCCACTGGCTCGCTGACGCGTACGCCGAGACGCACGAGTACAATCGCCAGCACGGTCGAGATGATCAGCGGATTGGTGGCGACACTTTGCAGGACATGCCGGAACGGCGCAGGCGCTGAGCCTGCATAGCGACTGAGCACAAGCACGCTCATCACATTGTTGATCGGGACCAGCACGGCAAAGCCCACCGCCGACAAAGCCACGCCCTCCTCGCCATGGAGCCCGGCGATCACACCCAGCGCGACATAGCCGTTCCAGCGGACGCCTGCCTGGAAGATCGAGGAAAACTGCGCGCCGGTCGCCGGCAGTATCGGGCGGATCAGCAACATGAAGGCGGCCATTGTGATGACCGTGCCCGCCAGTGCGAGGCCGAGCTTCAGCGCTTCCTCGCCCGCGAACGATCCTTCAACGATGCTCATGAACATCAGCGGCGGGAACAGTACGAAGTAGGTCAGCCGCTCCAGCGCCGCCCAGCCGTCCACCGAAAGAAGCTTGCGTCCCCTGAGTACGGCGCCGAGAGCAATCAGCGAAAAGACCGGCACAAGGGACAAAACGACGTCGAGCATTCCCTCTATTCGCAGAGTCGGCGCCGGGGCGCGAGATGGCGCCCCAAAGGAAAGTAGTCCCTGCCCGGGTTTCGCTTCCCGGGCGCCATGCTAGCTTCCCTCGCGACGCGCCACCGGCAGGAGCAATATGGCCGACGAGACCAAAGTCCAGCCCAGCGAGCTGGCCGCCTCTTCCGGAACAGCGGCGCGTATCGGCTTGGTGCTTGGCCCCCTACTGGCGCTTGCTTCGCTGTTGATTCCGGCTGGTCCGGAGCTCGCGATGGAGGCGCGGCTGGTTCTGGCGCTTCTTGTTCTCATGGCGACGTGGTGGATCACGGAGGCGATCCCGCTCGCGGTCACAGCCCTGCTTCCGATCATTGCCCTGCCGCTCATTGGCATTGAGGTGGCAGCCAATGCGCGCGGCGGCCTCGCGTGCGCGACAGAAGGGCTTTGCCTGAGTAGCTATGCCGAGCCGCCTGCCTCGCGGCTGCTGACGCTGGCGGACCTGGGCGCGCACTACGCGAACCCGGTTGTGCTGCTCTATATCGGAGGTTTCCTGATCGGAATTGCCATCGAGCGCTGGGGGCTTTCGACACGGATCGCCTATGGGCTGGTCGCGCGCGGCGGGGCGAACCCCAAGCTGATGCTGGCCGGGTTCATCGTTGCGGGCGGTTTCCTCTCGATGTGGATCTCGAACACATCGACATCCCTTATCCTGACACCCCTCGCCCTCTCGGTCGCCGCAGGCAGCGCCGTCAATGGCCGCGAAGACCCGCGCTTCGCCGCGTCACTGGTGCTGGCCGTCGCCTACTCCGCCACCGTCGGCGGGCTTGCGACACCCATCGGGACGCCGCCCAACGGCATCGCCCTCACCCAGCTTCGCGCTCAAGGCATCGACGTCTCCTTCGGCGAATGGATGGCGGTCGGCCTGCCTGTTGTCATCGTGCTCCTGCCGCTGGCCTGGCTGATCTTGTCGCGCGGCCTGAAAGTGGACGCCGCGAGCGCTGCCGGCGCACAGGCGCGCGTCAAGGCAGAACTCGGCAAGCTCGGCCCACTCACCCAGCCCGAAGGCCGCACCGCCTTCATCTTCTTCCTCATCGCCGGCCTATGGATGGCCTCAACGCTGCTCGCCGAGTTCATCGGCGCGACCCTTCTCGGCGGCGGCAGGATCGACTCGGGCCATGTCGATACCATGATCGCCACGCTCGGGGCGCTGCTGCTGTTCATGGTGCCGGCGGGCGGCGGCGCCAGCCGGCCGATCCTCGTCTGGGACGATGCGCAGAAAATTCCGTGGGGCATCCTCCTGCTCTTCGGTGGCGGCCTCGCCCTCGCCGCCGGCGCAGAGCTGTCCGGCCTGTCGCGCTGGCTGGCGCAGGGCCTCGAGGGAATGGCGGACCTTCATCCGGCCATCGTCATCCTCGCGGTCGGATTGCTGGTGATCGTCATCACCGAATTTGCCTCCAACATCGCAACCATCTCGCTGATGGGCCCAGTGCTGATCTCGCTGTCGGCCGCCAGCGAAACCCTGGGCGCCGCGGCCTTCATCGTTCCGGCCGCCATGGCCGCCTCGATGGGATTCGCGATGCCGGTGGGGTCCGCCTCCAACGCCATCGCCTATGGCACAGGCAAGGTGCGGCAGCCCGACATGATCCGGCGGGGCCTGATAATGAACCTGTGCGCCCTGATTGTGCTGACGATCGTCGGACTTACCCTCGCGCCCATGGTGCTTGGCCCGGGATAAGGACCAATTGCCCGGTTAAGACCCGTTAACCGAACTGTCCGACACTGCGCGGCATGCAGGCCTACGATCTCATTGTCATCGGCTCCGGACCCGCCGGCAGGCGCGCCGCCGTGCAGGCGGCCAAGCTGAAGAAATCCGTCCTCGTCGTCGAGAAGGGCCGACGCGTCGGCGGCGTCTGCGTCCACACCGGAACTATCCCGTCCAAGACCCTGCGCGAGACGGTGCTCAACCTGTCCGGCTGGCGCGAGCGCGGCTTCTACGGGCGCGCCCACCGCGCCAAACACGACATCACCGCCAACGACTTGCGCCAGCGCCTCTCCATCACGCTCGACCACGAGGTCGAAGTTCTCGAACACCAGTTCGCCCGCAACAATGTCGCGTGGGTCACCGGCACGGCGCGCTTTGTCGACGCGCACACCATCGAAGTCGCCAATGACAGCGGCATGCAGTATTTCTCAGCCGAGAAGATCATCCTCGCCGTCGGCACCGCGCCCTACCGCCCGCCGCATATTCCGTTCGACGGCGAGATCGTCCTCGACGCCGACGAAATCCTCGACCTCAAGCGCCTGCCCCGCTCGCTCGCCGTGATCGGCGGCAGCGTGATCGGCATCGAATACGCCACCATCTTCTCCGCCCTCGACGTCAAGGTGACCGTGATCGATCCCGCCGAACGCGTCCTGCCCTTCATCGACAAGGAGCTGGTCGACGAGTTCGTCCACGACATGCGCGACCGGGGCATGACGCTGCGCTTCGAGAGCAAGTTGAAGGCCGTGAAGAAGATGGGGCAGGACGCCTGCCTCATCGAACTGGAAGATGGCCGCCAGATCTGGAGCGAGATGATCCTGTTCGCCGCCGGCCGCAAAGGCGCAATCGATGGCCTCAGCCTCGAAGCCTGCGGCCTTGCCGGCGACGAACGCGGCCGCATCGACGTGAACCGCGAAACCTACCAGACCAAAGTTCCGCACATCTATGCAGTGGGCGACATCATCGGCTTCCCGAGCCTTGCTTCCACGTCGATGGAACAGGGACGCATCGCCGCCTGCTGGGCCTTCGGCGCGAACGCTCATGCGCCGCAGGAATTCTTCCCGTACGGCATCTATTCCGTGCCCGAGCTCTCCACCATCGGCATGACCGAGGAGCAGGTGCGCGCCAAGAAGATTCCCTACGAGTGCGGCATCGCGCGTTTCCGCGAAACCTCGCGCGGCCACATCATGGGGCTGCATTCCGGCTTCATGAAGATGATCTTCTCACTGGAGACTCGCCGCCTGCTCGGCGTCCACATCGTCGGCGAGGGCGCGACCGAACTGATCCACATCGGCCAGGCCGTGCTGAACCTCGGCGGCACGCTCGACTATTTCGTCGAAAACACCTTCAACTACCCGACGCTGGCCGAAGCCTACAAGATCGCAGCGCTCGACGCCTGGAATCGCATGCCTCGCCAGCAGCCGAGCGCCAGTGCATTCGAGGAAGCGACGGCCGCCTTGGCCCGCTTCGCCACTGCGGCGCGGGCAGTTTAACCATCCTTGTGTTCCTTTCCAGCGTTGCGCTTTTTCTTCCGGCGCGGCATGTGATTTGAATAAATCGCGCCAGCCAATTGGAGCAGAATCGCCATGTCAGCGACCTTCGTCATAGCGCAAGGCGGCGGCCCAACCGCCGTCATCAACCAGACGCTGGTCGGCGCGGTGCTGGAGGCGAAGAAGCGCCATCCGGGCGCCAAGGTGCTCGGCGCGCGCCATGGCGTGCGCGGCATCCGCGACGGCGACTATGTCGACCTCTCCGCCGTGCCCGAAGCGCAGCTCAGGCTGATCGCTGGCACGCCGAGCGCGGCCCTGGGTTCGACGCGCGACAAGCCGGACGCGGCCTATTGCGAGGTGATCCTCGCCGGACTGAAAAAAGCTGGCGCCGACGCCTTCATCTATATCGGCGGCAACGACACGGCCGGCACCCAGCAGATCCTGACCAACGCGGCCCAAGGCTCGATGGCCTTCGTGCATGCGCCCAAGACGATCGACAATGACCTCGTCGACAACGACCACACGCCTGGCTTCATTTCGGCCGGCGAGTTCGTGGCTGGGGCGTTCCTCAGTGTCGACCTCGATTTCCGCGCCCTGCCCGGCATCTATGTCGGCATCGTCATGGGCCGCCACGCCGGCTTCCTGACGGCGGCGGCAGCGGCATGGCAGCTCGACGAAACCAGCGGCCCGCATCTGGTCTATGTCCCGGAGCGCGGCTTTTCCGTGAAGCGCTTCGTCGACGACGTGAAGCGGACGATGGACCGCCACAAGCGCTGCATCGTTGCTGTCTCCGAGGGCGTGACGATGGAAGACGGCCGCTCGCTGGTCGAGCATGTCGTTCCGGCGGACAAGCTGGAGCGCGATGCGCATGGCAACCTCAAGCTTTCCGGCACCGATCTCGGCGCGGCTTTCGAACAGGCGTTGGCGACGGGCCTGCCTGGCAAGCGCGCCCGTGTCGACACGCTCGGCTATCTACCGCGCGGCGCCATCTCGATGGTGAGCCCGGTCGACGCCAAAGAGGCGTTCGATGCCGGCGCATTCGCGGTCGACGCCGCCGACAAGGGCGGCGGCTCGGTTGCGCTGCAGGTCGAAGGCGGCAAGACGGTGATCAGGCTTGTTCCTCTCTCGAACGTCGCCGGCAAGACCCGTCACATGCCCGCCGATTTCCTGAAGCCCGACGAGAACCAAATCTCCGAAGCCGGCATGGCCTATTTCAAGCGCCTGCTGCCGAAGAAGTTCGAGGTCGGCAAACCGTTCGTGTGAGGCGAGTCGATCGGGGCGATTGAACTGCGGCTGCAGTCCATTCCGGCCCGCTGTGCGACCAAAGCGCCTTCGCGGGTGGCTCGCACCCGTGTTTCGTGCAATATGCATTCGGCGACTGCTTCGGTTTGGCCTGCGCCGCCTGAAACAATCGCGTTCCTCGGCCTGGCCCGGGAGACTCATTTTACACGCCGGACAAGTCCGCCTCAGGAACCGCACTGTTGTGGTTCTGTTAGCAGCTGCGGGTCACAGGTTCCCGACTGACCGAACCAGGACTCTGAGCTCTGTTTAAGGAGAAATGCATGGGCCCGCCGATCGACCACCAATCCGTCGAGATCGAGAGCTTCCAGGACGCGGACCGCGCCGGTGTTCAGGGAAAGATTCTTCTGCGGCCCGTGCGAGGACAAAAGTTCCCCGTCGGTCTTCGCCTGGAGGGCAACAAGAGCCTGATAAACGACTATCCCGTCGGGACGCGATTCAGGGTGCAGGCTTCACTGGCGAACCGCCCAACCGGCGGACAATACCTTTTTACATCGTGGCAGTGGGATTCGCACGTGCTTTCGCGGCCGGACGAGGCAGCCTGAGACGGACCTCTTGAACGGTCCGTTCCAGAACTGACTGCGGCCTGAATCAGGATGCGACCGTTCGGCCCTATCCTGCTTTCGGGCAATTCCCCGCGATCGCTTCACCGGCGAAGGCCTTCTTCACGAAGGGCGTCGAGTCGACGAGGGAGCCGTTGACCGTGCCGGAATGGTCGAGCTTGGCGTAGACGTGGCGCTCGATCACCGAACCGGCGGCGCAGGCGTCCTTGAACAGACGCTCCTGCCCTTCCGGCGGCACATCATGGTCCTTGCCGCCCGTGCCCATGAAGACAGGGCCTTTTATCTTCAGCGTGTCGTACGCCATCAGGCCGAAATACTTCGATACCTCGGGCGTCGGATCGCGCGTGAAGGCCGTCGCCTGGCTGAGCTTGGTCGCCTCGATCGACTCCCACACCTCGGTGAGACAGGCAGTGCGCGCGAGGTCCATCGTCGGCTTCGCGGCTTCGGTGAACAAGGTATCCGTATCGAAGCTGGGGTCCGCCTGTTTCACCAGGTAGAGAATGTAGAGCGTGTAGGCGAAGACGCCTTCGACCTTGGTCGGGTCGCGCTCGGCTGGCGCTGTCGTCGTTGTGAAGTAGGGCGTGCCGGTTGCGACCGTGCCGCGGATGTCCAGCTCAGGCGCGTAGGTCTCGGCAGCGCCGGCCGTGGCGAAGGCGGCGCCGCCGCCCTGGCTCTGGCCGACGAGAACGACCGGCTTGCCGATCTTGAGGTTGGCGTCCGCCTGCACTGCGCGGATCGAGTCGAGCACGGAGAAGGCGGCTGGCTTGGTGGCGAGATAGGGGTGGCCGCCCGGCGTGCCGAGGCCCTGATAGTCGGAGGCGACGACGGCGTAGCCCTGCTTCAGCCAGTGGTTGAGGTAGATCGTGTCGCGTTCGGAGCGTGCGGTCCAGGAAGGCGCGCAGACGTCGGCCACGCCGACGGTGCCATGCGCCCATGCCATCAGCGGCCAGCCGCCCGCAGGCGCTTCGCCCTTGGGAAGGAACAGTGATCCGGAGACGGCGACCGGCGTCTTGCCGCCAAGCCCGTCGGTCGAGGAATAGAGGATGCGCATCGCCTGCCCGGCTTCGGCAAGCGAGCTTTCTGCCGGCTGCGCTTCCGTGCGGATCATCGTGCCGGGCTTTTCGGGCGCCGGCGCCGCGGGATCATAGAAGGCGGAGACGCCGCCATCGCCCTGGGTCGGATCTGTCGCGATCATCGGAACCTGCGCGGTTTCTGGCGAAAGCTCGGGCGTTGGCTCCACCGGCTTCTCGCCACATGCAGCGAGAGCAAGCGCCGCAGCGCCCGCCATCAGCCATCCCGAAATCGATTTCATCGACAAAGTCTCCGCATTTGATGTTTCGGTATCCCGCTGCCCGTGGCTTAGACCCGTGATGGAACCCACGCTATCCCCTGACCTTACGTCATTCTTAACCTGCAGCGGCGACCTTCCGCCCCCTGCAAAGCCGCGCTCTTTCTGCTAGCTTGAGGCCCATGCCGTCTGTCACTCGCGTTGATCCCAAGACCATCTTCACCCCCGAGGAGTGGGCGAGGGTATCCGGCCATTCCTGGTGGAGGGGGCCGGCCCTGGTCGTTTATGCGTGGGGCGTGATCATCGGCGCAGGCGCGCTGTTCATCGCTTTTCCGAACCCGCTGACCTACGTGCTCGCCGTGATGCTGATCGGCGCGCGCCAGCTCGGCCTTGCGATCCTCGAGCATGATGCGGCGCATGGCGGCCTGCATCCCAATGCGAAGCTGAACGACTGGATGGCGGAGTGGCTGTGCGGCGCAGCGGTCGGCGGAAGCCTGAAGCGCTATCGCCCCTATCACCTCACCCATCATAAATACACCGAGCAGCCGGAAGATCCTGACCTCGTCCTGTCGCGCCCCTTCCCGGTGACAAAAGATTCGCTGCGCCGGAAATTCGTCCGCGACCTGACGGGCCAGACTTTCTACAAGCAGCGCATCGCACCCTTCATCGAACGCCTGCGTGGCAAGAAGAGCAAACCACCGCGCGTGCCGGATCGCCCGGGCATGCGCTTCTGGATCGTCAATGGCGTGATGATCGTGGCGACCACCGCGCTCGGCTACTGGTGGGCCTGGCCGGCGCTCTGGATCGTGCCGATGGCGACTTGGTTCCCGCTGGTGACGCGCCTGCGCTCGATGGCCGAGCACGCCATGGTCAATACGCAGGACGATCCCTTCACCCACGCGCGCACCACGCTGGCCAATCCGATCGAGCGCCTCTTCATCGCACCGTTCTGGGTGCACTATCACTGCGAGCACCACGTCTTCATGTACGTCCCCTGCTACAATCTCGAGAAGACGCACAAGCTGCTGCTGCAGAAGGGCTATCGCGAGCGCATGCGCATCACGAAAGGCTATGTCGAAGTCCTGAAGCGCTGCGCCTCAAAGCCCGCCGAACCGGCGCAGATGGCGGCCTGAAACGGTAGTAATCCGCAACCCAGCACGTTAGCCTGCTGCATCCTCGACCGGAGCACGCGATGGCTGGCGCACTGCACATCACCCGACCTGCCGACGGTGTCGCTCACATCGTGATCGACAACCCGCCGACCAATGCGCTCAACACCGCGCTGCGCGAGCGCTTCGTCCAGGAACTGGAGAAGCTGGGTCAGGACCTTTCCATCCGATGCCTGGTCATCACCGGCACGGGCGCGGCCTTCTGCTCCGGCGACGACCTCAGAGAGGCCGCGACGCGCGGCGCTGGCGCACAGGATTCGCTGCGCCAGTTCGCGATCCTGCTCTCCGCTGTCGAGAACTTCCGTTGCCCGGTCATCGCCTCGATCAACGGCTTTGCCGTCGGAGGCGGGCTTGAGCTGGCCCTCTGCTGCGATCTCCGCATCGCCTCGCCCAACGCCAAATTTGTAGCGGCTGGCGTCAACGTCGGCCTCTTGGCGTCCGTCTTCCGCCTGCCCCGCCTCATCGGCATCGCCCGCGCCAAGCGCATGCTGCTGACTGGTCTCCCGCTCGACGCTGTGACGGCCGGCGAATGGGGCCTCGTCACCGACGTCGTTCCCGCCGAAACGCTGGCCGAGGAAACCTTGCAGCTCGCCCGCCGCATCGCCAGCCGCGCGCCATTGTCGGTCGAAGCCGCCAAACGCCAGTCTTCTCGTGCACTGGACGTTACCGCCGAGGAAGCTCAGGCCGCCCATCGCGCCGAACTCGACGTACTGGCGAAATCGCTGGACCACAAGGAAGGCCTCGCGGCATTCGCCGAACGCCGCGATCCGAAGTTCAAGCGCGAATAGCTAAGGCTTCACCGCGAGCTCGCGAGCCTTCGCGACAACCTCGTTCACCGCATCGATCACGGCCTGCGGCTGGTCACGCTGGATGCTGTGGCCGGCGTTCGGAACGACGCGGTGTTCGCCGGCTGTCGAAAGCGAGGTCATTTCGACGTGCATTTCCGTCCAGACCTTCTTCATCGCGTCGCGGTCGGCCCCAGTAAATTCCGACGGCATGCCGATCACGTAGTCGCCGCGCGTCAGCACGATCAGCGGCATGTCGCCATAGGACCGGCGCGACTCGTTGAGTTGCTCCGTGCTCGCGCCCTCCATGGCGTCCACCTCGGACTGGGTCTGCTCCATCCGCTCCGCGTCGTTGCCGTCGCCGCATTTCGCGAACAGCGGATCGGCATGCACTACCAGCTTCTCGCGCATCGTCGCGACACAGTTGAGCGCTTTCTGTTCGTTGCGCGTCTTCTCCTGGATCGCGTCGAGCTTGGGGATCGCCTTCGCAAAGCGCGCGCGCTGCCCATCGCCAGACGGATCGACCAGCACCATGCCGGCCATCTTGTCGAACCGGGTATTGGCGAACTGGCGCACATGGTAGCTGCCGAGCGAATGCCCAACCATCACGTAAGGCCCCTCGACCCCGGCGGCATTCAGCATCGCCTCGATATCGTTGGCGACCGCCGCGGTATCGAGCGGCAGCGGCCCCGGATCGCTTAGTCCGTGACCGGCGCGGTCATAGGCGCAGGCCAGCGTCGTCTTGGCGATCTCGTCGTGCACGGGGGACCAGGCGGCGCTGGTACTCCCGGCGCCCGCGTCCAAGATCACCGCCGGCGCGCCCGTTCCCCGGCAATCAAGATACATCTGCCGTCCATCGGCCAGAGTGACGAAAGTCTTGCCATCAAGATCAGGCGGGTTGGTGAATCCCATGATGGATGCGACCTCGCCCTCCTTCGTCGTCCAGCTTCCGGTCCACTTGTCGTCCGCCGACCTCGTCGCCGACCACGAAATGTCGAGACCGGGCACGATGAACGACATGGCGTCGGCCGACACCACCGCGTTGCGGACCGGGTACATCTTGCCGCTCTGCCAGATGCGCCCCTGCGGTCCGAGCTTCGTCTCGTGGATGTTGAGACCGATCGGGCTGGCGCCATTCGGTTGCGCGGAGAACATGTACCACTCATCGGCGAATACCGGCGCCGGGGGTTGGGCCGGGGCAACCTCCGCCTTCGGGCCACAGCCCGCTATCGCCAGCGCGGAAACGGCCAACAAGAAAACCGGCAGGCGCGCCATCCTATCCATCCCCTGATTTGCTTCCTGCTGACAAAGCACGGGCTGCAACCGGCCGCAAATCGCCTCCATCAGACATCCGGGCCGTTTGAACACGAGCCTGCCTTCGCCTACCTATGGCGCATGGAGTCGCCGGAAAACCCAGAGACGGAAGAGCCGGAAATCGAGGAAATCGCCTCGCCGGACGAGCCTGACGCCCCCGCGATGCCGGGCGCGAAGCTCTATGGGCCGGACGTCATCAAGGACAATCTCCGCCGCCTGCCCGGCAAGCCGGGCGTCTATCGCATGTTCGGCGAGAACGCCGAGCTGCTCTATGTCGGCAAGGCGCGCAACCTGAAGGCGCGGGTCGGCAGCTACGCCAAGATCGGCGGCCACACCCAGCGCATCGCGCGCATGATCTCGCTCACCCGCTCCATGGAGTTCGTGGTGACGGCCAGCGAGACCGAGGCGCTGCTGCTCGAAGCCAACCTCATCAAGAAGCTGAAGCCGCGCTTCAATATCATCCTGCGCGATGACAAGTCCTTCCCGCATATCCTCATCCGCGAAGATCACGAGGCGCCGCAGGCGCTCAAGCACCGCGGCGCCAAACGCATCAAGGGGCAGTATTTCGGCCCGTTCGCTTCCGCCGGCGCAGTCGATGCCACGCTCGACACGCTGCAGAAGGCCTTCCTCCTCCGCACCTGCACCGACAATATCTACGCCACGCGCTCGCGCCCCTGCATGCTTCATCAGATGGGCCGCTGCTCAGCGCCGTGCGTTGGACTGATCCCGCTCGACGAATACCGCGACCTCGTGCGGGAGGCAGAACGCTTCCTCAGCGGCGATGCCGAAACGCTGCAGGAACAACTCGCCCAGCAGATGGAGCGCGCCGCGCAAAACATGGACTATGAGCGCGCCGCCCGCCTGCGCGACCGCATCCGCGCCCTCTCCTCCATCCGCCAGTCGCAGTCCGTCAATCCGGATGGCCTGGTCGAAGCCGACGTGTTCGCCATCCACAGCGACGCAGGCCAGTCTGCCGTGCAGGCCTTCTTCTTCCGCGCCGGCCAGAACTGGGGCGCCACAGTCTGGTATCCCAGGCACGATCGCGACGACACGTCCGAACAGGTGCTCACCGCCTTCCTCGCTCAGTTCTACGACGACAAGCCCGTGCCCAAGATGATCCTCCTCAGCCACGACATTGAGGAGGCCGAGCTGATGACCGACGCACTCGAACTCAAGGCCGACCACAAGGTCGACATCCGCACGCCCCAGCGTGGCGAGAAGCGCGGCATTGTCGGCCAGGCCCTGCTCAACGCGCGCGAAGCCCTCGGCCGCAAGCTCGCCGAGACGCAGAGCCAGGAAAAGATCCTCGCCGCCGTGCAGAAAGTCTTCGGCCTGCCCGAACCGCCGAAACGCATCGAGGTCTACGACAACTCGCACATCATGGGCACGAACGCGGTCGGCGGAATGATCGTCGCAGGCCCCGAAGGCTGGGAGAAGAACGCCTACCGCAAGTTCAACATCAAGGACGAAGAGCTCGAGCCGGGCGACGACTACGGCATGATGCGCGAAGTGATGCGCCGACGGTTCGGGAGACTGAAAAAGGAACAGGAAGAGCTGAACACTGCCCATCCCAGCTCAGACACAGGTGCCTTGCCTCCACCGGCCGAAAGACCGGGGGAGGTGGATGCGGGTCCGAAGGACGCGCAGACGGAGGGGGCTCTCTCCGAGAATCCCGCCGTTGCGATCTCCCCCTCCGTCTCGTCGGCTTCGCCGCCGAGCCACCTCCCTCAGTCTTCGACTGAGGGAGGCAAGCGCCGCCCCGAAACCTGGCCCGATCTTGTGCTGATCGACGGCGGTCTCGGGCAACTCAGCGCCGTACGCGAAACCATCGCCCAGCTAGGTTTCACCGAAGGCGAATTGAATCTGGTGGCCATCGCCAAGGGGCCTGACCGCAATGCCGGCCGCGAGCAGTTCTTCCGTCCCAACCGCGCGCCCTTCATGCTGCCCGGCAACGATCCCGCGCTCTACTATCTCCAGCGCCTCCGCGACGAAGCGCACCGCTGGGCGATAGGCACTCACCGCGCCAAGCGCTCGGCCGCGATGCTAAACCAGAACCCGCTGGACGAAATTCCCGGCATCGGCGTCCGACGCAAGAAGGCCCTGCTCCACCGCTTCGGCTCAGCCAAGGGCGTCAGCCGCGCCACGCCCGAAGACCTGCAGACCGTCGAAGGCGTCAACGCCGCGCTCGCGCAGCGAATTTACGATCACTTTCACGGCGGCTGATCCGTGCCCGATTTTTCCGCCGATCGCAGGAAAGCCGAACTCGTTCCCCACGATCCCGCGTGGGCATCGCAGGCGTCGATCGAATCCGCGCGGCTCGCCGCCGCCATTGGCGACACGCTGATCGGCATCGAGCATGTCGGCTCGACATCCATCCCCGGCATCGTGGCCAAGCCGACGATCGACCTGATGCCCGTCGTGCGAGACCTTGCCACCCTCGACACCCGCCAGCCGCAGGTCGAAGCCCTCGGCTATCTCTGGCGCGGAGAGTGGGGGTTCGCCGGCCGCCGCTATTGCGTGCGCGACAAGAATGGCAAGCGCCTGTTCCATGTCCATTGCTATGAGACGGGCCATCCCGAGATCGCTCGTACCCTCGCCTTCCGCGACTACCTGCGCTCCCACCCCGAGGAAGCTCGCGCCTACGAAGCGGCAAAACGCACCGCAGCAGCCGCTCACCCTGACGACATGCTCGCCTACAACGCCCACAAGGGGACCTGGATGAAAGGCGCGATCGAACGCGCGCTTGCCTGGGCCGCCGCGCGCTAGTGTGCGCCGATCGGCAGCACGGATACCGACAACAGTAGGCCGAACACGCCCAGCACGGAGGCGCCTACGCGGCGGATCACACCCGAGCCAACCCGGCCCCGCGCGCCCGCACGCACCAGCGCGCCGCCGCTGATCCAGGTCAGCGCTACCGACACCATCATCAACGCGAGACACGCCAGATAAGGCGCCGCTTCGGCAAACCTGCGCTCGCCCAGGTAAGGTACGATCACCAGCGCGAACACGATCCCCTTGGGATTGAGCAGCGTCGTCACGAACACGCGCCGCACGCAGACCGGCTCGCTGCTCGCGATCGTGTCCGCGCCCTCGCGCCAGAGATGCACGGCGGACCACACCAGATAGGCGCCGCACGCCAGCCGCAGCACCACTGACACGATGGGAGAAGCATTCACCAGCGGCAGGATGATCAGCGACAGCGTTGTGATGGAAAGGGCGTATCCCGAGAGTTCGCCGGGAATCAGCTTCAGCGACCGCCGCAGACCCGCCGCCGCGCCGGATGTCGCCAGCAGCGTATTGGTCGGCCCCGGCGTCGCCAGCAGCGCCAGACTCGCCAGGATGAATGCCATCCAGTCAGTCAATGTCGTGACCCCGAAAGCCCTTATCGATCCACCCTAGACCCGCCGCCCTGCCGCATGTCAACGCCCGCGCCAGCGCCAGTATCTGGCCCTGCTTCCAGGCCTTGCAGCGACGCCACATTCAGGGCCCATTCATGGGCGATCCGGCATCTGAAGACCATGACGCCGCAAGTCCGGGGGTTCCCGATGTTTCGCCTGAAGATGGCCGCGACTCTCGGCGCCGCGCTTTTTGCCGCGGCGTCGGCCATGTCTGCAAGCGCGCAGGAATCGCGTTTCTCGCTGCGCGATTTCGCCGGCAGCTTCATCACCGTGCAGGCGCAGTACGGCGCCAACATCATTTCGCAGACACTCGAATCCGCTCTCAGGCGCTCGCGCGACACGGCCCGCGCCGACTCGCATCCGATCCCGGACGAAGTGCGCGAAGCGCTCATCCCGTTCTATTCGCCCGAGCTGCTGGAGAATGTCCGCTACTCGATCGGCGACACGTCCCCATCCGGCCTCGCTGGTTTCGCCATCCGCAATGGCAACGCCGCCGCCGTCACGCTGATCGACACTGTCGTATTCAGGGACGACGCCCACATCCGCAACATTGCGCTGTGGGCGCACGAGATCCACCACGTCGAGCAGTACAAGGCGTGGGGCATCGCAGGCTTTGCTTCGCGCTACGCCTTCAACTGGGAGGACGTCGAAGCCGAGGCCCAGACACGCGCCCAGGAATTCGTCACCTGGTACAAGGACCGCACGGACCAGAACTGACATCCCGCCGAGCTTCCCACCGCCCGCGATTTGAACCATGCTCCGCCCGGTTCCCCGGGAGGGTTTGATGCGTGCTTCCCTGAAATTCGGCCTCGCCGCCGGCGTTCTCGTGCTCGGCTATGGCTGCGCCGGCATCACGCCCGGCGAGAAGACCCCGGCCACGCCGCCGCTTGCCACCGGCGCGCCGCAGGAATTCCGCGTTATGCTGGCGCCGGGGAATGATCCGAAGTCCGGAAGGCTGATCGTCGTTGCAGCTCCTGTCGCCGCCGTGCGCGTCTCGGCCGCGCTTCCGCGTCCGCCCGTGCTCACAACCGTTCCCGGCAGCTTCATCGCCGCGCAGGAAACGCCGTTCGTCGCGCCGGCCCAACCCGTTCGCTTCGACGCCGACATGCTCGCCTACCCGCGCCCGCTCTCACGCATCGAGCCGGGCGAATACTGGGTGCAGGTCCGCCTCGACACCAACCGCAACGCCGCCTACCGCCTCACCGACGCCGAGAACGACTTCACCTCGGTTCCAGTGAAGATGACACTGCCCTCCGCGCAGCCGATCAACATCACGCTGGCGCCCGAGCGTGACGTCGTGAAAGCCGGATCGCCGCCCGCTCCGGCAGGCTCGCCCGCGCCGGGCGCCGCCGCCGATGTCGAAGCCGACGCCCACATCAAGCAGGTCGACTTCCTCAGCCCCATGCTCACCGAATTCTGGGGCAAGCCGACGCGCGTCCGCGGCATCATTCTTCTTCCGCCGGACTACGACAGCAACCGCGACACTTATCCCACCGTCTACCGCACCGAAGGTTTCGGCGGCTCGCTCGCGGGCCTGTCCGCCTCCGCGCGGCGTCACTACGCGATGATGAAGTCAGGCGACACGCCGCCGATGGTCCGTGTCTTCCTCGATCATTCCTCGCCGTGGGGCACGCACGAGTTCGCGGACTCCGTGAACACCGGACCGTGGGGCACGGCGCTGACGGAGGAACTCATCCCCTGGCTCGAAGGCCGCTACCGGATGGACAAGGAAGCCTCCGGCCGCTTCACCACCGGCCATTCCTCAGGCGGCTGGTTCGCGATCTGGCAGCAGGTGCGCTACCCGAATGTCTATGGCGGCACATGGGCGCGCTCGCCCGACCCAGTCGACTTCCGCTCTTTCACCGGCATCAACATCTACAACAAGGACGCCAACGCCTACACGCGCCCCGACGGCACGCCGCAATACCTGGTGCGCGACGCCTCCGGCAAAGAGGTCACCTCGTTCAAAGACTACGCGCAGGAAGAAAACGTGCTGGGCGATTACGGCGGCCAGATCGATTCATTCGACTGGGTCTTCTCGCCGCGTGGTCAGGACGGCCGCCCGCAGCCGCTGTTCGATCGCGTCACCGGCAAGGTCGATCCGGAGGTCGCCAGATACTGGCGCGACAATTTCGACATCGGCCACATCGTCCGCCGCGACTGGGGCTCGTTGAAATCCGTGCTCGACGGCAAGATCCATCTCATCATGGGCACGATGGACACCTTCCATCTCGACGAGGCGGCGAAGATCCTCGACCTCGAAATGCAGGTGCTAGGCGCCGACGCCGACTTCTACTGGATGGAAGGCCGCACCCACGGCAACATCGACCGCATCGGCGACGATCCCAACGGCCTCGAGAAAAAGATTGCGTGGGAGATGTACGCCGTCGCCCGCCCGACCTCGAAGCTGAAGCCGAAGGAATTCGTGGCGCCGGCGGCGCCCGCCGCCGCGCCCGCCACCGCCGGGCAATAGCGCCATGCCGGACCTGCGCGAAGCGATCATCGACCCGGGTCTTCCGATCATCGATCCACACCACCACCTGTGGGACCGGCGCACGCTCGTCGGCGCCCTGCCCAACCCGCTGACCCATCCGTTCCAGAACGTGCTGAAGCGTAGCCCGCGCTACCTGCTCGACGAAATACTGGCCGACATCAATTCCGGCCACAACATCATCGCCACCGTCTTCATCGAATGCCGCGCCATGTATCGCGCCGACGGTCCGGATGCTATGAAACCCGTTGGCGAAGTCGAATTCGTCAACGGCGTCGCCGCCATGTCTGCGTCGGGTACGTTCGGCCCTTCGCGCATCTGCGCTGGCATCGTCGGCCACGCCGATCTCACGCTCGGCGCCAAGGTTGGCGAAGTTCTCGACGCGCTCACCATCGCCGGCAATGGCCGCTTCCGGGGCATCCGTCACACCGTGTCGCACGATCCCAACCCGAACGTCCTCGGGCCTCTCGCCCTGCGCGCGCCCAATCTCTACATGGACAAGACATTCCGCGAAGGTTTCGCCGAAGTCGTGAAGCGCGACCTCACCTTCGAGGCCTGGCTGCTCGAACCGCAGCTTCCCGAACTCATCGACCTCGCCCGCGCCTTCCCTGGCGCTCGCATTGTTCTGGACCATGTCGGTACGCCGCTGGGCGTCGCGAGTTACACAGGCAAGCGCGAAGAACGCTTCCCCGTCTGGCGCGAGAACATCCTTGCGCTCGCCAAGCTGCCGAACGTCCACGTGAAGCTCGGCGGCCTCGCCATGCCGTTCTGCAACTTCCCCTCCTGTCTCTCCGAGCCGCGCGCGCCATCCACCCAGCTCGCGAAGGAATGGACCCCCTACATCGAAACCTGCATCGAAGCCTTCGGCCCGAAGCGGTCGATGATGGAAAGCAACTTCCCCGTCGACGAACTGAGCTGCGACTACGCCACGCTATGGAACGCCCTCAAGCTCATCGCGAAGGACGCCAGTACGGATGAGAAAGACGAGCTATTCTTCGGAACGGCCAACCGGTTCTACCGGCTCGGACTGTAGGATTTTCTTCCGGGGGATCATGGCCCAGCTCGCCAGCATGGCTGCAGGGATCCCGATGATCACAGCAGCGCAATACACGATAAGAGCCACGAAGATCACGAATCCCGGCTCAAACATTGATGCCGGGTACGGATCAATCGGTTGCGCCGCCAAGATTGCGTGGATCACACCGACCGCGACGACGATAAGGTCAGACAACAGGATAGCGGCTGTGACGATCTTCCACGCAGCCCAGCGGGGCAACAGACGAACAAGGCCCGATGTCACAGCGGCGACAAACAAGCCGTAGCCCAGGATGATCAGAACGATGATCAAGTCGCCCCTCCAACATGCGGATTCTCGCGCGGCTGTTGATCCGAAGTCAATCGAGGCGCTTCCCTCTGCGCCCAGCCCGGTCCATCCTGCCTAAACCAGCGCCAGACTGGACCGCCGAGGACCCGCGCCCATGAATTTCGAACTCGAGGAAGATCATCGGCTGCTGCAGGACCTCGTCACGCGTTTCGTGCGCGAGATGCTGATGCCTCTCGAACGACAAGTCCTCGAGCGCGACGCCAACGGCCAAGGCGCTTATCTCTCTCACGAAGAACGCGACCGGCTCGACGCGCGCTCGCGCGACATGGGCCTCTGGGGCCTTGATGCGCCGGAGGATGTCGGCGGCGCGGACCTTCCCGCCGTCGCCATGATCGGCGTCAACATCGAGATGGGGAAGACCTGCGTCCCCTACTACCTGCCGCCGGACTCGCCCAACCTCCGCATGCTGATGGCCACGGTCAACGAAGATCAGCGCGAGCGCTATCTCGCCCCTTACGTCCAGCGCGGCACCGTCTCCGCCATTGGAATTTCCGAGCCCGGCGCCGGCGCCGATCCAGCCGCGATGACGACACGCGCCATCAAGGAAGGCAATGAGTGGGTCATCAACGGCCGCAAGATCTGGATCAGCCGCGCCTCCGAAGCCGACTTCACCATCCTCATGGCCGTCACCGACAAGCAGAAGGGCGCCCGCGGCGGCATCTCCGCCTTCCTCATCGACAAGGGCACGCCCGGCTTCAACGTCCTCCGCCGCATCCCGATGATCGGCGGCCAGTTCACCTACGAAGTCGCCCTCGAAAACTGCCGCATCCCCGTCGGCAACCTGCTCGGCACGGAAGGCCAGGGCTTCGCGCCCATGCAAGTTCGCCTCTCTACCCGCCGCCTGCAGATGGCCTCATGGTCCATCGGCATGGCCCAGCGCGCGCTCGACATGATGCTGGAATACGCCCCGCAGCGCGTCGTCTTCGGCGAACCGCTCGCCAACCGCCAGGCCATCCAATGGTGGATCGCCGACGCCTACACGCGCATCAAGGCCGCGACGCTGATGACCTATGAGACAGCTTGGAAGCTCGACAAGGGCGCAGACGTCCGCACCGAAATCTCATCCGTCAAAGCCTACGCCACCGAGATGGCCTACGAAGTCCTCGACCACGCCATGCAGATGTACGGCGCCATGGGCATGACCAAGGAACTCCCCCTCTCCCTCATGCAAGCGCAAATGCGCACCATGCGCATCTACGACGGCCCCACCGAGGTTCATAAGTGGGTGGTGGCGAGAAATTTGTTGGGGCTGAAACGATGACCACCAACCGCATCGGCGACGTCCACATCACGCGCGACGGCCACGTCGCCACCGTCACTATCTCAAGGCCGCCAAACAATTCCGTCAGTGTCGACCTGATGCGCGATCTCGCCGACGCCCTGCACATGCTTGACAAGGAGCCGGAGATGCGCGCCGTCGTACTGGCGACGGAAGGCAAGGTCTTCTGCGCCGGCGCCGATCTTTCCGGCCGCGCCAACGAAGTCGGCCTCGACTCACCAACTTCCAACCCGCTCTACGACCAGGCCGTGCGCCTCCACTCCACCGAGCTGCCCATCGTCGCAGCCGTCCAGGGCGCGGCGGTCGGTGCGGGCCTCGGCCTCGCGCTGATCGCGGACTTCCGGATCGCCACACCCGAGGCGCGCTTCACCGCCAACTTCACCAAGCTCGGCTTCCATCCCGGTTTCGGCCTCACCCACACTCTGCCGCGCCTCGTCGGCAAGCAGCAGGCCGCGCTGATGTTCCTCACCGCCCGCCGCCTCAAGGCCGAGGAAGCCCACGCCATCGGCCTCGTCGATCAGGTCGTCGCCGCCGACGCCCTGCTCCCCGCTGCGCACCACCTCGCCGCAGAGATCGCCGAGAACGCCCCCCTCGCGGTCCGCTCCACCCGCAAGACGCTCCGGGAAGGCCTCTCCGCCTCCGTAAAAGCGCAGACCGATCACGAATTCATCGAGCAGCAATGGCTGATGAAGACCGAAGATTTCCGGGAAGGCATCAAGTCGGTGGCAGAACGGCGGCCGGGGAATTTCAAGGGCCGCTGACTTGCCTCCCCTTGGAAAGGGGAGGTCGGAGCATGCGAGCCGAAGGCGACGCTAGCGACGGGTGGGGATCACTTTTATCTGCGGGTGCGGGACGAAGTGATCCCCACCCATCTTTTGCTCCGCAAAAGCTGACCTCCCCTTTCCAAGGGGAGGTTGCCTGTATCAACCCGCCGCAACCGGCGTCTTCACCGTTTCGATCCAGCGCTTCACCCGCGTCTCGAGCACGGAAAGTGGCAGTGCGCCGCCGCCCAGCACCGTGTCGTGGAAGGCGCGAAAGTCGAACTTGTCACCAAGCTCTTGTTGAGCAAGCCCGCGCAGTTCCTGGATCTTCAGCATGCCGATCTTGTAGCAGGTCGCCTGTCCCGGCCACACGAAGTAGCGGCGCACTTCAGACCGCACCGCGCCGTCCGCAACGGCCGAGTTGTCGAGGAAGTACTGAACCGCCTGTTCCTCGGTCCAGCCCTTGGAGTGGATGCCGGTGTCGACCACCAGGCGCACCGCGCGCCAGATCTCGGCGCTCAGCCGCCCGAAGTCTGAATAGGGATCCGTGTAGAACCCCATGTCCTTGGACAACGCCTCGGAATAGAGCCCCCAGCCTTCCTGGTATGCCGTGTAGCCGTACTGCGTGCGGAATTGCGGAATGCCTTTCAGCTCCTGCGCGATGGAAATCTGCAAGTGATGCCCCGGAACGCCCTCATGATAGGCGATAGCTTCCAGCGTGTAGGTCGGCATCGCCTTCATGTCGCTTAGGTGGGCGTAAAAGATACCTGACCGTGAGCCGTCCGGCGTGCCCGGGAAATAGTGCTGCGCGCCGCCCGGCTCTTCCCTGAAGGCCTCGACCCGTTTCACCACTAGTCCAGCCTTCGGCAGGATGCCGAAATATTCCGGCAGCTTCGCCTGCATCGTCCCGAGATAGTCCTCGGACATCTTGATGTACTGCGCGCGGCCGGCGTCGTTGTTGGGAAGCTGGAACTTCGGCGAGGTGCGCATCAAGGCGAAGAAGGCCTTGAGGTCGCCCTTGAAGCCGACCTGCTCCTTTATCTTCTCCATCTCACCCTGGATGCGCGCGACTTCCTTGACGCCGATCTCGTGGATCTCGTCGGCCGTCAGTTTGGTCGTCGTCTGTATCTCAAGCTGCGCGTTGTAGTAGTTGACGCCGTCCTTCAGCGTTGCAACGCCCTTCGCTTCCGCCGGCGTGTTGGCCTTGTCGCTTTCCAGCCACGCGATCACCTGCTCGTAAGCCGGCTTCACCTTGCCCGTGAGCGCCGCCGCCGCGCCATCCGTCAGCGCCTTGGCCTCTTCCGCGGTAACCTTGCCGCCATCCTGCAGCGCCTTGATCTTCGCCTTGGCGTCCGCGAACAGCGGTGAGTCCTTGCCGGAACCGAACGGCGCGCCGGTGATGACGTTCTTCGCTTCCTGGATCGCCTGGTCATAGGAGAAGCGCGGAGCGCGATTGCCATCGGCTGCCGCCAGCTTCGCATTCCCCAGCGACTGATCCATCGCCGTGGCCAGCGCCGACAAGCGCGCCACATAGGCCTCCATGTCGGCCTTCTCATCGACACGATGGAAGTTGATCATGAAGTTCGGCAGGAAGACGTGCGGCCCGTCCTTGACGAACACATAGGGCTGGCGGCGGAACTGCGCCGCCTTCTCGTCCATGTCGAGCTGCAGGGCCCACGTCTCGAACGAGGTCTTCGACTCCTCGTCGAGCTTCGCCGGATCGAACTTGGCCTTCATCTCGGCGACGCTTGTCCGGCGCCAGTCAAGGTCGCGGTCAAGCGCGGCGTCGGTCATCTCGTCCAGCTTGTCGTACTGCTCCTTGCGGCCGAGGAAGGTGAGCGAGATGGGGCTCAACTCCAACTCCTCCTCGAACTCCGCATCGAGATAGGCCGTAAGGTCCGCGCTCGCCTTCGCGACAATTTCGGGCGTAATAGCCTCGGTCTTCGCTGATGGGCTGCAGGCCACGGCAAGTGCCGCCACGGCGACCATGAACATCAGTCTCATGAGAAAACTCCTGACCTAGCCTCGTGGAGCGCCGGGCGCCTGCCCGGCAGAACCTCTCAACGAACAGAATGCGGAGCTTCGCTCCGCCTGCCGGGCAGGCGCCCGGCGCTCCTCTAACCGGCCTTCTGTGTCCTGATCCACGCCCCAATGCGCTTCTCCAGCACAGGCAGCGGCATGGACCCGCCGCCAATCACCGTGTCGTGGAAGCTCTTCCAGTCGAACTTGTCGCCGAGTTCCGCCTTCGCCTGGTCGCGCAGCGACTGGATCTTCAGCATCCCGATCTTGTAGGTCGTCGCCTGCCCCGGCCACATCAGGAAGCGCCGCACTTCCGAGCGCACCGAAGATTCCGGCCGCGGTGAGTTGGCGAGCGCCCAGGCGACTGCTTCCTCTTCCGTCCAGCCCTTCGCATGCAGCCCGGTGTCGACCACCAGCCGCACCGCACGCCACAGCTCGGACGAGAGCCGGCCGAAATCATTGTAGGGGTCGGTGAAGAAGCCCATCTCCTTGCCGAGGTCCTCGGCATAGAGGCCCCACCCTTCGATGTACGAGCCGTAGCCATATTGGGTACGGAACAGCGGGATATCCGTTAGCTCGTTCTGGATGGCGATCTGCATGTGATGGCCCGGCACGCCCTCGTGATAGGCGAGGCTCTCCAGCGCCCACACGGACACCGCGCTCATGTCCACCAGGTGCGCATAGAAGATGCCCGGCTGCTTGCCGTCCGGCGTCGGACGGAAATAGTGCGCCGCACCGCCGGGCGCCTCGCGGAAGGCCTCGACGCGTTTCACGACTAGCGACGCCTTCGGCAACCGTCCGAAATACTCCGGCAGCTTGGCTTGCATCGCGGTGAGATAGCCCTCGGCTTGTCTTATGTACTCGGCGCGGCCCGCATCCGTGTTCGGCAGGTAGAACTGCTTGTCCGTGCGCATGAACTCGAAGAACGCCTTGGCGTCGCCCTTGAACCCGGTCGACACGCGGATCTTGTCCATCTCCGCCTGGATGCGCGCGACCTCCTTGAGGCCAAGCTCATGGATATCGTCAGCGGTCATCTTGGTCGTGGTCTGCAGCTCCAGCGATACATTGTACCAGTCGGCCCCGTTGGGCAGCGTCAGCGCGCCCACCTTGCCCGAAGGCGCTTGTCCCATGTCTTCCTTCAACCACGCGATCAGCCGCTCGTAGGATGGCTTCACCTTGTCGGTCAGCGCGGCCTTGGCCGCCGCTTCCCACGTAACAGCCTGCTCGCTGTTGGCCCTGTCGTCCGCCAGTAGCGCGCCGATCTTCTCCTTCACGTCCGCCCACAGTGGCGAATCCGGACCCTTGCCGAACGGCGCGCCGGTGATCATGCCCTCGGCTTCCGTGGCCGTGCGCTCATAGCCGAATTTCGGCGTACGGATCCCGTCGGCCGCAGCCAGCTTCGCCCGCTCGGTCAACTGATCCATCGCCCGTCCCAGCTCGCCAAGGCGCGCGATGTAAGCGTCCATGTCCTTGGCTTCGTCTACCTTGTGATAGGTGATCAGGAAGTTCGGAATATCCGTGTGCGGCCCGCCATAGCCGAACACATAGGCGTGGCGCAGCCACTTCGCACGCGCTTCGGACCGCTGCAGCTCAAGATCCCAGATATCCCACGACGTCTGCGCATCGTCGTTCAGCGCCGCGGGATTCAGCTGCGCCTTCATGTCGGCGACGGACTGCTTGCGCCATTCAAGCTGCTTCTGGACATCCGCTTCTGAGAAATCATCGAGCTTGTCGTACTGCTCTTTCCGCCCAAGTTGCGTCAGCGACATCGGGCTCATCGCCAGTTCTTCCTCGAACTCGGCATTGAGATAGTCGGTGAGCTTCTTGCTCTCCGCCGCGATAGCCTCCGCCGTGGGCGCCGCCGGCTTGGCCGGCTCGCAAGCAGAGATCAGAAACGCCGCAGCAACGCCGGCGACAAGAAACAGACGCATCCTAAGCTCCTGACCTAACCTTGGGGAGCGCCGGGCGCCTGCCCGGCAAGACCTCTCCACGTTGACCGATGCGGGCTTTCGCCCGCGTGCCGGGCGTTCGATGCTGTCGCATCTCACCCCGGCGCTCCTCAATTCGCCAATTTCTGCGCATCGATCCAGCGATGCACCTTCGCCTCCAGCACCGGGATCGGCAGCGAGCCGCCGCCCAGCACGGTGTCGTGGAAGGTGCGATAGTCGAACTTGTCGCCCAGCGCCGCCCGCGCTTCGTCGCGCAGCTTCTGGATGCGGATCATGCCGATCTTGTAGCAGGTCGCCTGCCCCGGCGTGGTGATGTAGCGCTTGATCTCCGAACGGATCGCCGCTTCCGGCTGCGCGGAGTTGGCCATGAAATATTCCACGGCCTTCGCCTCGCTCCACCCTTTCGAATGGATGCCGGTATCGACCACCAGTCGGATGGCGCGCCAGATCTCGCCGGAAAGCCTGCCGAAATTGTTATAGGGATCGACGTCGAACCCCATCTCCTTCGCCAGCGCTTCCGAATAAAGACCCCAGCCTTCGGAATAGGCCGTGTAGCCATACTGGGTGCGGAATTTCGGCACGCCGGTCAGCTCCTGCGCGATCGAGATCTGCATGTGATGGCCCGGCAGGCCCTCATGGTAGGCGATGTTCTCGAGCTGGTAGGTCGGCATCGCGTTCATGTCGGACAGGTGCGCGTAGAACACCCCCGGCCGCGACCCATCCGGCGTGCCCGAATTATAGTGCTGCGCGCCACCCGGCTCTTCCCGGAAAGCTTCGACGCGGCGCACTTCCAGGTCAGCCTTCGGCAGGATACCGAAATATTCCGGCAGCTTCGCCTTCATGCCGGTCAGATATCCGTCGGCCAGCTTGATGTATTCCTGCGCGCCCGCGTCGTTGTTGGGCAGGTAGAAGCGCTTGTCCGTGCGCATGAAGACGAAGAACTCTTCCAGCGTGCCCTTGAAGCCCGCCTCTTCCTTCACCTTCTCCATCTCGCCACGGATACGTGCGACTTCGCTGAGACCAAGCTCGTGGATCTCGTCCGCCGTCATCGTGGTGGTGGTCTGCAGGAACAGCGCGGTGTTGTAGTAGTTCGTCCCGTCCGGCAGCGCGCTCACGCCCTTCGGTTCGGCGTCCACATTCTTCTTGTCTTCGGCGACCCAGGCAGCCAGCCGGTCATAGGCCGGCTTCATCTGCTCCTTCATCGCCTTGGCGACGTCCAGCTTCAGCTGGTTGGCTTCCTCCGGCGTCGCCTTGCTCGCAGTGACCAGCGCATCGATCTTCTTGCTGGCATCCTCGAACAGCGCGCTGGGCTTCCTGACATTGGTGTCGAACGGGAAGCCCGCGGTCACACGCTTCACTTCCGACGTCGTCTGGTCGTAAGCGAACGCCGGCATGCGGATGCCATCCGCCGCTGCGAGCTTCGCCCGCTCGAGCAACTGGTCGATCGCCGTGCCCACCGCCGCGACACGCGACACATACGCCTCCATGTCTGCCTTCTCGTCGACACGATGGAAGTTGATCAGGAAGTTGGGCAGGCCCGTGTGCGCCCCATTGCGTCCGAAGATGTAGCGATGACGGCGGTACTGCGTCGACTTCTCCGCCCGCTCCAGCTCCAGCGACCAGATGTCGTAGGACACCTTGGCGTCTTCATTGAGGTTCGCCGGGTCGAACTTCGCCTTCATGTCGGCGACCGACTGCTTGCGCCACTCCAGTTCCTTGTCGAGCCCCGCCTCGCTGCGGTCGTCCAGCTCGCCGTATTTGTCCTTGCGTCCCTGCGAGGTCATCTCCTCCGGGTTCATCAGCAGCTCTTCCTCGTACTCCGCGTCGAGGTAGGCCGTGAGTTCTGCGCTGGTTTTCGCGATGACTTCCGGCGTCGGCCCCTTGGCCTCGCCCGTGCACGCCGCCAGCACCGCCAGCATCATGCCAACGCCAAAGATCGCCCTCATACACGGCTCCCGACTGGAATCCCTTGCCCCTACCCGCGCCCGATATAGCGCAGGCGTGCCTCGAAACGCCAGTGCCCTTTCCCAACCATCGCGCCACGCTTAGAGATGAGGCGAACAATTCCTGTTGAGCCCGAACATAAAACTCGAGGACTTCAAGCCATGGCCCGCTTCACCGGCAAATCCGTCATCGTCACCGGCGCCGCCTCCGGCATCGGCCGCGCATCGGCCACGCTGTTTGCCGCCGAAGGCGCCAGCGTCATCGCCGCCGACAAAGCCTCGACGGTCAACGACACCGTAGCCGCCATTGCAAAGAGCGGCGGCAAGGCGATCGCCCTTGAAATGGATGCGGGCAATTCCGCCGACGTGAAGAAGCTCATCGACCTCGCGATGAAAACCAACGGCAAGATCGACGTCATCTACGCCAACGCCGGCATCTCCGGCGGCACGCCCAACATCTTTGAACAGACCGAGGACCAGTGGAAGCAGATCCTCCAGGTCAACCTCATCGGCCCGATGCTTGCGATTCAGATCGGTGCGCCGCACATGATCAAGGCCGGGGGCGGCGCCATCGTCTGCACCGCCAGCGTCGCGGGCCTACGCAACGGCGCGGGCAGCCCCGCCTATTCCGCCTCGAAAGCCGGCGTTATCTCGCTGGTCTCGCTCGCCGCCAACAACCTCGCCGGCACCGGCATCCGCGTGAACGGCATCTGCCCCGGCCTCATCGAAACCGGCATGACCAAGCAGATCTTCGACCGCGCCCGCGAGAAAGGCACCGACGACCGCATCGGCCAGCTCAACGCCATGCGCCGCGCCGGAAGGCCAGAAGAGATCGCGAAAGTCGCCCTCTTCCTCGCCAGCGACGACGCCTCGTACGTCAACGGCCAGGTGCTGCCGGTTGACGGCGGCCTCTCCTCCTCGCTTCCGATCATCCCGCCGAAGCCCAGAGGTTAGTCGAGCAAATGCCAACGCCCGAACGCGTCCGCGACTTCATCTCCCGCGTCGAGGCAATGGACTATGTTGGCGCGATCATGCATTTCTATCACGAAGACGCGAGCATGCAGGAAAACCAGGGCGAGCCGCGCAAGGGCCGCGACGCCCTCATCGCCCACGAGATGGATGTGCTCGTCCGCTTCGGCGGCATGCCAGTGCGCAAGGTCGAGCGCTTCGCCATCAATGGCGACCTCGTCTTCATCAACTGGATCTTCGAGGTCCGCCAGAAGGACGGCTCGTTCAGGCCGGTCGATGAAATCGCCGTCCAGCACTGGCGCGACGACCGCATCGAGCGCGAACAATTCTACTACGACCCAGCCCAGGTAAGATGATCTGACCCGGAGACAGTCATGCCGAGCCCCGATCGCGTCAAAGCCTTCATCGCCCGCGTCGAGGCGCTCGATCATCTGGGCGCCATTCGCGATTTCTACCACGCCGACGCGACCATGCAGGAAAACCTCGGCCAGAAACGCGAAGGCATCGACGCGCTCCTCGCCGGCGAGGCCGCCGCGCTCCAGCGTATGGGCGGCGCTCCGGCCAGCAAATGTCATCGCTTCGCCATCGACGGCGACAACGTCTTCATAAGCTGGACGTTCGAGATGGGCCCCGGCGAGCCCAGGCGTGTCCTCGACGAAATCGCTGTGCAGACCTGGCGCGGCGACCGCATCGCCGCCGAGCGCTTCTACTACGACCCCGCACAGATGCGCGGCTAGGCCCAGATGACCAAGCCGCACGACTGGGAGATCATCGCCTCGCGCGATCCCTTCTTCGGCGTCATCGTATCGGATGAATTCCGCGCCACGAAGATCGACGGCGACGCCCGCCGCCGCTTCTACGCCACGGGCGAGGCCGACATCGCCGCCGTCCTCTCCTGGTTCGACGCTGACCTAGGCGCCCGTCCCACGACCGGCGAAGCGCTCGACATAGGCTGCGGCGTCGGCCGGCTCAGCTACGCCATCGCCAGGGCGATGCCGAAGGTCACCGGCTACGACATCTCGGAATCGATGGTTCGCGTGGCGAAGGAAGGCGCACCGCCGAACCTCACGCTGACCACGCAGATTCCGCCTGGCCCGTTCGCGTGGATCAATTCCTACATCGTCTTCCAGCATATTCCTCCGGCCGAAGGCATCACCCTGCTCGGCCAGTGCCTCGACCGCGCCGCCCCCGGCGCCTTCGCCAGCGTGCAGATCACCGGCTGGCGCGAAGGCCTGCCCAAGCGCAACCTGCTCGCTCGCTTTCGCCACTGGCGCAATCTGCGCGTCCACCGCCAGAAAGGCTGGCCGGTAGATCCGCTGATCCAGATGCACGACTACAATTTCAGCGACGTGATGCGCTGCTTCACGGCGCACGGCTTCCACCGCCTCGTCCTGCGCCACACCGACCACGGCCACCATCACGGCGCCTGGATCATCGCCCGCAAGAACACCACCAACCCGTAGGGTGCATGAAGCGAAGCGGGAATGCACCTCTTTCGTGGACGTGGCGCGATGGTGCATTGCGGCTTCGCCTTCATGCACCCTACTTCACCGCGACCAGCGCCGCCCCGCCCGCCAGCAACGCGAGCCCCGCCGCGCGCTTGATGTCGACCTGGTAGACCGGCGCGCCGAACAGGCCGAACTGGTCAATGATCGACGACATGACAAGTTGAGCCACCACCACGCACATCACCACATTCCCTACGCCGAACTTCGGCGTCAGGAACGTCACGGTCAGCGCATAGAACGCCATCGCCAGCCCCGCGAACCACGCCAGCTTCGGCACAGCAGCAAACAGCTCGCCCGAAGGCATCGCCGGCCGGAACACCGCGAACACGACGCCCACCGTCACGAACGCAATCCCCACGCCGATCAGCGCGGCATGAAACGGGCTCTGCAACGACCGCCCCATCGACCCCTGCAGCGCCGCCATCACGGGTATCAAGGCCCCCGCCAGCGCCGCCCACCCCACATACAGCATCAGCGTATCGGCCTTCATGACCCGTCCTCGTGTCTGCCTACCCCTCAGTTGCGCACGCGCCCACGCACACGCAACCTCGCGAATACTCTTCAATCCCTCTACCCCCGCTGATCAGGGTGCCGGACTTCGGCCGATTCTGTTGCTGCATAACTCGGCCCGTTTTCGAGAAAACTCCAACGACATCAACGCCAGATATGGGCGCGAGATGTGGGACAAGAAAATACTTATCCCCGCCCCCTCCGAGCGGCCTGATACTCGCCGCGATGACCCAGGCGGATCAC